>JAJYCH010000043.1 GCA_021778575.1 Planctomycetota bacterium | reverse complement strand
CGATCTCGCCACCGATCTTTGTCCTTTCGGCGGTTTTTGGAGGCTATTCCGAGAAGCTGCAGCTCGACGCCGAGACGCCCGACCGGCGACCGACAATTGCGATTCGAACTCTGGTGAAGATCAAAGGTTCGCGCAATTATCCTGACAATGTGTTGTCATGTGTTCCCGGTGGCGTGACCGGCATGGAGTTTCCCAGAGGAGCCGTGATCGCCCGGATCGTGCCGGTCCGCAAACCCGAACCGGGTGAAGATCCCGTGGCCAGCCTGGTGAATATCCGTGACGGAGAACTCTCCAAAGAGGTCCAGGAGGCCATGCGGCTCGATCAAGCCCCCGCGCACGTTTACCGGACACTCGGGACAACGACCGAGTCGTTCCGGCTCGATCCGGGCTCGTGGCTGATCGCTAACGACCAGGGGGCCGTCACTCGCCAGGGCAAGCCGGTTTTGAAGGATGGTAAGCCGGTGGTGACGACGGCTCGGATCGAGTTTCTCGAGCCCACTGAAGTTGTCTTCGGCTTCAATCCCGGTTCACCCAACGCACCCACCGGCAAGCGCTGGCTCGAACCGTTTGGCAACCTGACGTCGAAGCATGGCTATCCCCTGCTCTATACTTATTCGCTGATCATCGCCCTGATCTGTGGGACGGCGGGGCTTCCGCATATTCTGGTCCGGTTCTATACCAATCCCGATGGTCGGGCCGCGAAGCGAACGACGCTCTGGGTGATCGTGATGCTCGGCTGTTTTTATATTTTTCCGCCGATCTGGGGATCGATCGGCCGGGACATGATTCCGCAGCTTTACGCCTCGGGTACGACCGACGCCGTGGTGGTCAAGTTGCCCACAATGCTTGAGAGCCCGTTCTGGGGTCAGGTTCTCAGTGGAATCACCAGCGCCGGGGCGTTCGCGGCGTTCATGTCAACATTTTCAGGGTTGCTGGTGAGCATGTCGGGGGCGCTGGCTCATGATATTTATGGCAAGATGTTGCGGCCGAACGCGTCGCCGGAGTCACGCCTGGTTGCTTTCAAGGTCGCCGCCGTGCTGATTGGCGCGATCTCGATGGGGTTGGGCTTACTGGTCGAGTCGTTCGACATCGCCATGATGGTCGGCTGGGCGTTCGCGATCGCCGCTTGCTCGTACTTTCCGCTCCTCTTGCTGGGAGCCTGGTGGCGAGGCTTGACCAAGGTCGGCGCCGGTGGCGGGATGCTGATCGGCGGACTCCTGGCACTTGGCTCGATCGTCTCGACGATGTTGATGGATAAGAAGATCATCACCCTCGACATCTCACCGTTGACCCGCTCGCTCCTCGAACAACCGGCGATCTGGGGAGTTCCGCTCTCGCTCGGCCTGATGGTCGTCCTCTCGAAACTGACACCGAAGCTGATTCCCGCCGACGTGAACCTCAAGATGCTCCGTCTGCACGCTCCCGAGGAGCTGGGATTGTCGAAGAATTATATCGACCATTGAGAAGAAATTTTCGATCCGAGTGATTTTTCGTATTGTCTCATAAAAATTAATGTAGGGCAGGATTTATCCTGCCGGTTCAACGGTCACAGGCAGGATAAATCCTGCCCTACAAGAATGTCACTCGAATACATAGTGCTCTAATTCGAGCGTTTCAACGGATCGCCCAGCTTCAATCCCAGGTCGGACAGCGCCTTGCGCAGGTATTCCAGGTCGTCATCAGGGACGATGGCCGTGGTCGGTCCCAGCCGGTCGCCGAGATGCGGGCCGGTTGAGGGGTGTTGAAGCAGGCCGTCGAGCAGTTCCTCGCTGGGAACCGTCAAGACGATCGGCCGACGGGTTGAAAACGGCTCGATTCCCGGAGTCGCCGCGTGGAGCAGCAAGCGAATCGCCGAGGGCATCTCGCTGCCGGTCCGTTGCTGAAACCAGCGAGCCATCTGCGCGACCGTCAGCCCATTTTCGGCGGCTCGGGCCAGCGAGGTGGGTGAGACGGTGAAGAGGCGTCGAGGACTCGACGTTCCATCGGGCCGGGAACGCAGGCGCTGTTCGTCGGCGAACCGGACGAGTTCGGCGTCGACAAGGAGGTCGGATCGACCAAGATCGAGCGAGAGCGTGACTCCGTCGGCCTCGACGTCGACACAGGCTTCGGACGGTCGGCGATAATCGCGTGACCCGGCCATCCGGAACCGGGTGAAGGGGATCGAGGCTTCGTCTTCGACCAGTAACAGCCGATCGGAAATGGGCACCGGCGCGACTCGATCGGTCAACGCGGGCCAGAGCTTCAGCGCGGCGGTCATGTCCTCGGGAGTAGCGAACTCGACCAGGGTGGCGGACGAGTAATAGGTCACCCGGTCGCGACGGCTCGCCCAGGTCCGGAGCGCCTCGGCCACTCCGGCGGGGAGTGGTCGCGAGCTATGCTTGCTCAGGCGTTCGAGCATCGCGTCGGTCGACAATCCCCCTTCGAGGCCGCGATAGACCGACTCCGGAGTGAGCTTGAGTTCCAGGGCCGCGCCAACCTGCGACCACCGGGCGAACCGGCTGAACTGGCCGATCAGGCTGGGCGTGAGCCCCTGACGATACGCAATCACCTCGAAGTTGGGCTGAACGAACAGGAAATGATCAAAGCTCGCTCGCGGAGGCGGTGGCGGGCCGATTGCCAGGGAATAGCGGCCCAGTGGAGTGAGCTGGACCACTCGTCGCCCGCTCGGCGTTTCCTCGGCCGATCGGACCAGACCGAGCTGATACGCCGGTCCGAGCAAGATCGCCGCCAGGGTGTCGTAGCCCGAGACGCGGGCCTCCGTTACCGACGAGAGAATCGGATGATTCCAGCCCGGGGCGAGCGTCGCCAGATGGTTTGAAAGATCCTCCAGCGCGACCCAGCTCTCTTCGGGCATCCGGGCCAGCCAGAGCAGGACCGAGGCCCGGATATAGGGGATCGACAGGTCGACCGGGCTGGTGTCCGACCGCATCCCGGCCTGCTCGTGCCAGTCGCGCAAGGCCAGCCAGCGGGTGGCGATCATCTGGGGGAGATGGACCGCGTTATCGCCCCAGAAGTCGGGAGTCGCCGCGACCAGCCGGTCGCTTCCGGGCTCGGGAACGATCAGGCCGACGCTTCGGGCCAGGGCGATCCAGAGTAACGCCATGTCGGGGAGCGGCTCGATCGAGTCGGTGATCGGACCGACCAGGACCGGGTCGTCTTCGAGCCGTTCGCGATCCCGCTTGAAGAATGTCCCCTGCTGGGTCTGACGGATCGGCGCTTCCTCGATTCGTTGCCACACGGCCGCCAGGCGGAGGATCGGTTCGAGACCATCTGACTCGCGAACCTGTCGAACAGGGCCGGCCTCGGGGGGCGGGTCGGACTCGGGTAAGACGGTCCGGGCGGCATTCAGGACCGCAGGGTGAGCATTGAAGATCGTGATGCCCAGGTCCGAGCCGATCGTCCGGTCGTAGTCGACGACCGGGTCGAACATCTCGCCGACCTTGGCCGAAATCAGCCCCAGTTCGAGCAATCTCCGGACTGCGGGAGCGTAGGGGATGCCCAGAATATGGAGCCCGAGCGCCAGCCCAAGACCCGGCCAGGCATGCTTCTCGGTCAGGGCGAACAGGCCGAGCGCGACCCGCGATTCGTGGTTCAGGGTCGAGACGAGCTTTTCAGCGACGCGGGAACTGGACAGTCGCTCGGCGATCGCTTCAGGGAGTCGTGTCGGCTTGCCGCCGAGGTCGGCGCCACCGAGCGCGGCGTGGATCTCGACAAGGCGGGCTCCGTCATACCGTTTGAGAGCCGTCTGATAGGCGATCAGTGGAGGGTCCGGCGGCGCGATGGGCGGGCCGGAAGTCTCATTCGATGGGTCGTCGGCGGGGTCGATCGTCATGGTTCGCGATTCCGGGCAGCGACGCCCGCCCATTCCTTCCGTGGTTCGTCGCGGTCAGCGCACCACCCGAGGCGTGTGGCCCATCCGCCTGAGTTCGTCCAGGATCGCGTCCTCTTCCTCCGAGCGAACTAATAATACCGTGTCCGATAGCCGGCCCGCCACCAGTCTCGCCAGAGTCTTTCGCGCGAGCAGTTCTTCGACCAGGATCGGGTCGGACGTCCGGACCAGGGTGACTTGCTTGTGCAGCTTGATCGGGATGCGGAGCGCGGGGTTTGGGGGCATCGAACAGGTTCTCGATGTGAAGTGAAGAGGATGAATCCATCAAGGATTGGGGACTTCACCGTTCAGGCGGTTGGCTTTCTGTAGCAAGGCGTTTGGCAACCCCACGCTGCCGATCAGTCCATTCGCCTTACGGTGGCAAATCTCAGGGTGATCAAACTCGCACATAAGTTGGACTTGCGTGCCGATCGGCCGACATCCCGTTTGAGTGATTCCAGAATTGGGGAGCAGACAATTCCAGTACCGGTGCCAGAACGAAGTCGGGATGTATGGGTCAATCGAGGTCCGGTAGGTCACCTTCGTGACTGCCGGCAAAACGACGGGCTTTCCCTTCGTGAACATTTTCTCTACTGAAGACATATAAGTCGGCTGGGAATGATCGGGGTCGAGCCGGTCGATCCAGGCGTGCGCGTGAAACTCCGGCTTATGGTACACATGCCACGCGGGCAGCCCGAGCCCGAGCATTACCGCCAGGATCAGAACAAACGCCATCATTCGCCGGATGGTCCAACGGGGACATTTCATCGTCGAGACCCTCCAAGATCGACGGAAGAGGATTAATACCCCGATGCTTGAACCAACTTACCTAATTTCAAATCAAGATGCTTTTTCAACAAAACCTCGCTGATGACGGGATGTTTATAAGAGCTGAAGCAACCCCTGAAAAGGATATTCACATCGTCGATCTCGCAAGTCTCCTCAAGTCGCCCTCGACCCGAGCCACAGATAGGTTGACGCTTCCACGGCTTTCCCGAGAGCCTGAGTATAAGGCTGTGCCAGAACGGGTTGAAAATGCCAGACTCGTAATCAAGCCAAGTTCCCTGATCACGATACTGAACAAATACATGAGAGTGCGGCCGTCTACCATGATAAACCTCGTAAGCAGGCGGACCGAGGCCTAAAGAGAGGCCAATAATCAGGACTCCCGCCATTAACCCTCGAATGGACATCCGAGGCTTGCCCATTGCTGACTCCCTTCATCAAGAGCGCACTCCGTGAGACGTCCCCGCCTTCACGTCATTCTCATCAAGGATCTCGTAGCTGTACCCTTGCTCGGTCGAGAAAAGCTGGCGATGGTGCGCGAAGTCCATCTCGCGGGTGTCGCGAGTGACCAGGGTATAGAAATGAGCGACGTCGTCGCCCCCTTTCGGCCGCAAAATCCGCCCGAGACGCTGAGCCTCTTCCTGACGACTGCCGAACGTTCCCGAGACCTGGATCATCACGTTGGCGTCGGGCAGGTCGATGGCGAAATTGCCCACCTTCGACAGCACCATTCGCTTGACTTCGCCAGTCCGAAAACGTCGGTACAGATCTTCACGCTCGTTGTTGCCGGTCTGACCGGTGATCAGCGGGAGGTTGAACCGCTCGGCGATCCGCCGGATCTGCTTGAGATACTGGCCGATCACGATCACCCGATCGTCGGGGCCATCGTGCCGTTCCAGGAGTCGCTCGACCAGTTCGTCCTTGATCGGATTCTCGCTGGCCAGGCGGAACTTGTCGCGCCACTCGGCCACGGCGTAGTCCATCCGTTCGTCGGGCGGGAGGGCGATCCGGACCTCGTGGCATTTGGCCTCGGCGATCCACCCCTTCTGTTCGAGAACGCGCCAGGGAACGTCGTATTTCTTCGGACCGATCAGGCTGAAGACATCTTCCTCGCGACCATCTTCCCGGACGAGCGTGGCCGTCAAACCCAGACGTCGGCGCGCCTGGATCTCGGCGGTGATCCGGAAGACGGGTGCGGGAAGAAGGTGGACCTCGTCATAGATGATCAGGCCCCAGTCGCGCGCGTTGAATAGCTTGAAATGGGGGAAATCACCGTCCTTCTTGGGCCGGAAGGTGACGATCTGATAGGTCGCAAGGGTGACCGGAGCGATGGCCTTCGACTCGCCGGTGTAGGTGGCGACCATCGACTCGTCGAGGTCGGTCTTATCGAGAATCTCGCGCTGCCATTGTTCGACCGAGGTCGTGCTGGTTGTCAGAACAAGGGTGTTTTTCTTGAGCAGCGCCAGCGCGGCGATGCCGACGATGGTCTTCCCCGCACCGCAAGGCAGGACGATGACTCCCGAGCCGCCCCGGACATCGCCGCCGGCGTGGAAGGCGTCAACCGCCATCCGCTGATAATCGCGAACCTTGAAGGGATGACCGGAGACCGACTTGTCGCGAAGCATCACGTCGAGCGCGGCACCTTCGGTGTAGCCGGCCAGGTCCTCGGCCGGATAACCGACAGAGATCAACGCTTGCTTGAGGATTCCCCGGAAGGCGTCGTCGATGGCGAAGCTGGTGTCGTCGATCCGATCGCCCAGGTAGGCCCGGACTTCCTTACGCCGGGCGAGTTCTTCGAGGAGCGACTTGTCGTTGGTGACGAGCTTCAGCGATCCGTCGACCCGGAGCAGGCGAACGCGTCCGTAGCGACCGACAAGTTCGGCGAGATCAACGGCCAGCGTGGGGGGGAGCGGAAACTTGCTGTAGGTCGAGAGGGCTTCGATCATCGCCTCGGCCGACATCCCGGCAGCCGCGGCATTCCAGAGCGAAAGGGGCGAAAGTCGATAAGTGTGAATGTGTTCGGGGCTTTTTTCCAGCTCGGCAAACGGGGCCAGGGCGTCGCGGGCCTCGGCATACTTGGGATTATCGACTTCGAGAAGGACCGTTCGGTCGCCCTGCACGATGAGCGGGTTGGCGGGGTTGTACTGCATGGGCTCCTTGCCGACAGGGACCTGCAAACCGTCGGACCGAGTCCGAAGCCAAAAACTTTATCTTACGATGACGGGCGACCGGGAAGCAAGGCAAAGACCAAAAGCCCGACCAGCTTCAATTCGTGGTGGGCCGAGCCCCCCCGACGTCGGTAGGGCACTCCCAGAAAATTGGGGCAGACCCGACGGCCCCGGCCGACCTTTGCCGGCAGCCTCGAACTTCGTTCAGCGCAACGCGGAACGACGCCGTCGATCTCGATCGAAACGGGCGTCGTTACCGGAATTGGTCGAGCGAGGCTCAAGCTTTGGGAAGCCGTGGGGGCTTTTCGCGGGTTCCGCGCCAGTCGCTGAGCAGGGCTTTCAGTTCCTCGACAGTGACGCCGCCATGATCCTCGCCGGAGTCCCACCGGGTCATGATCGCCTTGTGGCGGTCGCGGAGAATACCCTTGGGCAGGAATTTCCCCTTGAACTTCTTGAGGACCTTGAGCCGGGGGTCGGCCGGAGCCTTGGGAACAACGGTTTCAGCGGGAGCTTCGGGAGGCATCGGATCGACCTTACTGATGGAGGACACGAGGCAAACCACGGATCGCGCGGGTTTGTTCCCCGCACCGGATCGAAGATCATAACCTCTGGGGAGTCGTCCTGTCGAGTCGAAGATAACGACCCCAAACGGACGAAGGTCAGTCCTCGACGAGCGGTCGCGCTCTCGAAAACTGACCTGGTGGCTGTGAATTCGCGTCAGAGCAATCGTTCAGGAGCAAGTTCTGCTGGATCGGCGAAGTTTCTCGGCCTGGAGCGCCGCGAGAAACTCAAGTGTGGGCACGAGATAGGATGCCAGCGACGGCTGACTGACCGCCCAGGCCGACGCTTCCGGCGAGGCATCGAAGGTCATCCGGCCGTTCCGGACCACTCGTGAAATCACACCGCGATCAACCAGGTAGAGCAACAGGGCCACGCGTCGAGCCAGGGGAGCTTTCGACCAGTAAGGCGAAGCGCAGAGGTCGTTTTCCAGATGGAAGCCCGAGTAACGAAGGGCCTCGGCGATGAGTGCTTCGAGGTGTTCGTTATTCTTGTGAACCCGAAAATGAGCGAGACTTCCTGTCCAGAGTCGAGAGAGTTCGCGAACGGATGAGGATGAAGCGGACACGGGTGAGATTGGCCCTTCCAGGAAATTCGGTACTTCTCCGCGACAGGAGAGAAGTCCACTCTCACATCATAAGGCACTCGACAAGCACGGAGCCAACGAAATCCCTGACAATCCGACAATTCCCCGCAGACGATTCGCTTTGACAGGGATCGCGCGTTTCATTATGGTGCGATGGACCGAATCTGACTCCGGGCCGGCTCAAACTGAAGATCTGCCAGGACTTTCTCCCACAACCGGACCCTCGAACGGCCGTCGTCCCTTGGATGTGATCTTCCTACTATGTTTCAATCGCTCGCCAGGCTGGTGAACACCCGGGGATGGATCATCATTGTGGGATGGATGGCGGTGACGGCCGCGCTCTTCTGGATCGCGCCGTCCTGGGAATCAGTCAGTAAAGACGACGACGTCAATTTCTTTCCCGCCGGCTACCCCAGTGTTCTCGGCCAATCGCTCCTGAAACGCGGTTTCCCCAAGGACGTGGCCAGTTCGCAGGCGGTCCTGATCGCCGAACGTTCCGACGGAAAACTTACCGGGCCCGACAAGCGTTACATCGCCTCGCTCTCCGGTCGGCTGATCCGGTTCCAGCTCGAAGAGCCGAAGCTGGGGATCAAGCAGGTTATCGACTACCGGATGCCGGTCCTCGGTCCCCGGCTGGTGGCCCAGGCGCTGAATGGCTCGGGCGAGGCAAGCTTGATCATCGTTTCGCTGAACGGGACTTATATCGCCAAGCAAACCCGGATTGCCATGGACAAGCTCCAGGAGGTCCTCGAAGGCTTCGAGCCGCCTCCCAAAGGCTTGACGATCAACATGACCGGTTCCGCCGCCGTCGGACGTGACATGAACCGGGCGGCGATCTCGAGCGTGGGCAAGACGACCTGGGCGACGGTCTCGCTGGTAGTCGTGATCTTGTTGATCGTCTATCAGTCGCCGCTTCTGGCTCTCTTGCCGCTCTTGACGATCGCCCTTTCAGTCCTGGTGTCGCTGAAGACGATCGCCTCGCTGACCTTGATCGAGGCGCTCCATTTTCAGGTGATCAATATCACCGATATTTTCGTGATCGTGGTCCTTTTTGGAGCGGGGACCGATTACTGTCTCTTCTTGATCGCCCGCTATCGCGAGGAACTGGCCCGGGGACGGAGCAATGCCGACGCGTTGCGTGAAGCCATCGAACAGGTCGGCGGGGCCCTGGTCGCCAGCGCCGGAACGGTGATTGTCGGGCTCGGGATGCTCTGGTTTTCGAGCTTCGCCAAGATTCAGTATACCGGCCCGGCGATCGCCTTGAGCCTGGCCATTGGTTTGCTCGCGGCCTTGACCCTCGCGCCGGTTCTCCTGCACTGGCTCCGAGGAGCCGTCTTCTTCCCGTTCCGGCCACCCCATCATGAAAAGGGGGCCGACCCGGAACAGGAAAGCCTCGACCAGATTCCGCTCTCGAAGACCTGGGGCAAGATCGCCACGCTGGTCATCAATCGACCGGTCCTGATTCTCTCGGCGAGCCTCGTCTTCCTCACCCCGTTCGCGATCCTGGGCGCACGAACCAACTCGAATTACAGTCAGTTGACCGACCTCAGTCCCGACCAGCCCAGCATCATCGGCGCGAAGATGGTTCGTCGCTACTTCGCGGCCGGCGAGCTTGGCCCGTCGACGGTGATCATTGAGCATCCGAAGATCGATTTTCGGTCCGAGGTCGGCCGAGGCGCGATCGAGAAGCTGAGCCGTTCGCTTGCCGCGCTGAAGAACGTGGCCGAGGTCCGCTCGGTCTCGCGCCCTCTGGGTCGTCCCGCCGAGGGATTCTTCCGCAAGAACGCCGAGATCCTGCAACGCCCGCTGGTCGATCCACGCTACGTTTCGACCAATCCCGCCGATCCGGCCGACCTCAACCACATCACGCGCATTGATCTGATCTTCCAGTCCGACCCGTTCTCCGACCCGAGCCTGAAGGCGCTCGAAGCCGTCCGCCAGGTGATTCGCGAATCCGGTCTCCAGGGCGGCCCGCTCGAAGGGCTCACCGTGACCGGAATGGCCGGCTCGACCTCGATGGTCGCCGACCTCAAGAAGGTCACCACCGAGGACGAGAAACGGATGTACTGGATGGTCACGCTCGGCGTGTACCTGATTCTGGTGATCCTGCTCCGTCGGCCGTTCATCTGTCTCTATCTGATCGCGACTGTGGTCCTGGGCTACCTGGCCTCGCTCGGGATGACCGAGCTGTTCTTCCGGATGATCCACCATGGCCCCGACCCCTGGGTGGGGCTCGACTGGAAGGTCAGTTTTTTCCTGTTCGTGATCCTGGTGGCCGTGGGAGAAGACTATAACATCTTCTTGATGGCCCGGGTTCTTGAAGAGGAGAAAAAGCACGGCCCGATCGAAGGGACGCGTCAGGCCGTGATGCACACCGGGGGGATCATCAGCTCGTGCGGCTTGATCATGGCCGGGACGTTCGGGTCGATGCTCACCGGCAACCTGACAGCGCTCAAGGAACTGGGTTTCGCGCTCGGGCTCGGCGTGATTCTCGACACGTTTATCGTCCGACCGATCCTCGTTCCCGCCTTCGTGGTCCTGCTCCACCGCTGGAAGGGATCAATGGGAATCACCGAGTCCGCGATCATCCACAACCCGGTCGAAGTGAGCTGAGCCGAGCCGAGCGCCGACCTTCAAGGCCCGCTCCTCCCGACCGGACGGAAAAGGGGCTACGCATGAATCGCCCGCTGGTTGCCCTCGGGATCATTCTGGCGATCGCTGGATCGGTCCCCGCTCAAGAGCTCGACCGGGCCAAGGTGGAGTCGCAAGCGACCGGACAGGCGGCCGAGGCGGATCGCCTGTTCAAGCTGGGGGAATGGGATGCGGCAATTCCGCTCTACGAAGCGGAACGAGCCTCGCGCTCGGCGCTCGGTGACCTGCGTTACGAAGCTTACGCGCTCCGGGCCATCGGGATTTGCCGGGCCGAGATCGGCGATGACGAAGGAGCGATTGCCTCGCTCCGGAACGCTCAACGCCTTGACGTCAAACGCGAGGATCAAGGGTACGCCGGCTATGATCTCTACCTGATCGCCAAGGCGGAATATCGCCTGGGACGGGCTCTCGAATCGATCAATTCGCTTGAAGCGGCGATCCCGTTGCTCGCGACGGCAATTGACCGCGATCATGAGTCCGACACCCGGATGTACCTGGCCCATGTGCTGCTCAACCTGGGTCGGGCCGACGAGTCGCGGCCTCATCTGGCCCGAGGACTCCGGCTGGCGGAGGAGTTGAAGGACGCCGCCCGGATCGCCGATGGCTGGGCCTTGAGCGGACAGATCGAAGGGGCACTCGGCAACCTGTCGCTGGCTCTCGAACGATTCTCGGATGCCGAGCTGTCGTTCGAGGAGCAAGGCCGAGCAGCCGAAGCCGCGTGGATGGAGACGATCTCGGGTTCGACCCTGATCCTTCTCGGCCGCGTCGACCTGGCGCTCGCTCGTTATGAGGAAGCTGCGCGTCGGCACGAGCACCTGGAGGATCTGGCGTCGCTTTCCGAAGATCTTTCGGCCATCGCGGGCATCCAGCTCGAAGCCAACCAGCTTGACGCCGCGTTTACCTCGGCCCGTCGAGCGGTCGAGAAAGCCGAGGAAGTCGATCATCGACCGCGCGAGATCGAGGCCCGCGTTCGACTCTCGCAGATCCAGGGCCGCCAGGGGGACTGGAAGGGGGCCTCGGAGACTCTCGACGAGGCGGTGCTCCTGGTTCGTCAGGTCGCTCGCGATGATCCCGCCGAGCAGATTCGACTGATCCTGACCGCCGCCGCGACCGACCATCGCGCCCGGCTCGAAACCAAGGCGATCGAACGTCTGGACCTGGCCCGAAAGATCGCCGAGGAGTCGCGGGTTCCCGCGCTCCAGGAGATCGTCGCGGAAGCCCGTCGCGACTTCGCGAACCGCAACCAGAAACCGCCGACCCCGCCCCAACCACGGTAACCGAGTATTCGAAATCAAAAAGCCGGACCGAGGAAAAAATCCCCGGCCCGGCTTGGTGATCAAGACTTGATGCTGGTCGGATCGATCAGCCCTTCGGCTTGCCCGTCGTCGGCTCGGCACCGGCTCCGACGGTCGCCAGTTCGGCTTCGGCCTTGATGGAGGGCTCGAAGATCAGGTGGCGGTCGCGACCTTCCCCTTCAACGCGGACGTTGATGAGGTTGAAGCCCTTGAACTTGCCGCTGAGGATATCCTCGGCAAGCGGGTCTTCGATCAGGTTTTCGATCGAGCGGCGGAGCGGTCGGGCTCCGTACTCGGGGTTGAAGCCCTTATCGATCAGGAACTCTTCCGACTCGTTCGTCAGAACCAGTTCCAGACCGCGTTCGCCGAGCCGGCTCCGAACCTTTGACAGCTCGATATCGATGATGACCCGGAGGTTATCGCGATTCAGGCTGTGGAAGACGATGATATCGTCGAGCCGGTTGAGGAACTCGGGACGGAAGTACTTCTCGATCGACCCCTTGAAGTCTTCCTTCATTTTCTCATACGACTTCGCATCGTCCTTGCTTCCGGGGAAGCCGAACGTGTTGGTCATGCCGGTCTCGGCCCCGGCATTGGTCGTCATGATGATGATGGTGTTCTTGAAGTCGACCTTGCGGCCGAAGCTGTCGGTCAACTGCCCTTCTTCCATGATCTGAAGGAGCATGTTGTACACATCCGGGTGAGCCTTCTCGATTTCGTCGAGCAGGACCACCGAATACGGCCGACGGCGGATTTTCTCCGTCAACTGGCCGCCTTCCTCGTAGCCGACGTAGCCCGGAGGGGCTCCGATCAGCCGCGAGACGTTGTGCTTTTCCATGTACTCCGACATGTCGATCTGGATCAGGGCTTCGGGGTTGCCGAACATGAATTCGGCAAGGCTCTTGGCCAGCAACGTCTTACCGACGCCGGTCGGACCGGCGAAGATGAACGAGCCGATCGGCTTCTTGGGATCTTTGAGACCGGCCCGACTGCGCCGGACGGCCTGGCTGATCCGCTTGATGGCCTCGGACTGCGAGATCACCTTCTTCTGGATCTCGGCTTCCATGGCGATCAGGCGGGCGGTTTCCTCGGCTTCGAGCCGGGTGAGCGGGACGCCGGTCATCTTGCTGACAACCTCGGCGACGACCTCCTCGTCCACCGTGCCGTCAACTTCCTTGGACCGTTCGCGCCACTCGCGGTTGATCGTTTCCTTCTTCTTCTTGAGCTTGTCGGCCTGGTCTCGAAGAGCCGCGGCCCGCTCGAAATCCTGGTTGGCGACGGCCTCTTCCTTGTCCTGGTTGAGGCGCTCGATCTGGTCGTCGAGATCCTTCAGGTCGGGCGGCCGGGTCATCGCCTTCAAGCGAACGCGGGCACCCGCCTCGTCGATGACGTCGATCGCCTTGTCGGGCAGGCAGCGGCCGGTGATGTACCGGTCGGAGAACTCGATGGCGGCTTCGAGGGCCTCGTCGGTGATCTGAACCCGGTGGTGCGACTCGTACCGGTCTCGGAGACCTCGGAGGATTTCGAGGGCTTCGGCCTTG
>JAJYCH010000799.1 GCA_021778575.1 Planctomycetota bacterium | reverse complement strand
CAGGATTGATCGGTTTGACCGGCGTGCAAGCGATGTTCAACAAATGTCAAGGCTACCTGGAAAACGCGAAGTTGTCCAGCCAGTGTATGATCGGTTCGATTTCCGAGATCGGTCGCCGTCTCGACGCCCCAACAAGAGGGCCGACCGGCATGATCGGCAGATCCGTCAGGGTGGACAGGGTTGCCGTCCGATTTGATCGATCGGAGGCTCACGAAAATCGAGCTGGGGGTTCAATCTTGGTCGATTCGCGACGAATCCCTGGAGAATCGGCGTCGGGAACGGAAACTGCTGATAGCGTTGATCGTCTGTCAATCCGCCGGGGACTTTCCCCGCGTTCGGCGCGGCGGTACGATGCCTTATCTCGGCCACCGGTTCCCATCGTCACGCGACCGACGATGGGACGAATCTCGACACTTCCATCGTGCCGGTCGCCTTTGAAATTCCCTGGGAGCCTTTTGCAATGGCGTCGGACTCGAAAGCAATGTCCCAATCCGGTTCGCCGGTCCCGAAACGGGAAAAGGGAGTCATCATCTTCACTTATCCCAAGATCATCTTCATCTTCCCGACGCTGATCATGTCCCTGATCTGCTGGGTCGGAATGATGACGATCCGGGATACCCCGAAATACAACTACGAGCGGATGATCGCCAGCCAGACCAAGTCGAAACCGGCCGAAGCCGGAAAGACCGCCAGCACGACCGTGAATGGCAAGACCACCACCGTCGGCACGACGACCGGGATGCCGAGCGCCTTCAAACGGAAGGAAAATATCCTCGGCTTGCTCTTCCTGACCGTGCTGTTCATCAACCTGATGATCCTGGCGATCGACTTCCCGAGGTTCGTGATCCTGGCGGTGATCCTGGGCGGGACGACCGTGATGTTCTTCTTCCTCTGGGTCGGATTGAGCATCTTCGAACCGTTGGTCCGGCTGTTCGAGAACGTTTACGTGGTCGCCAATGCCGAGTTCTACCTGTTGTTCTCGCTCGTCCTGCTGACCATCTATGGAGTCGTCTGGGCGACCCGCTGGCTCGATTACTGGGAGATCCTGCCCAACGAGATTCTCCACCACCACGGTCCGCTCAGCGACCTCGAACGTTATCCGACCTTGAATCTGAAGTTCGACAAGGAGATTCCTGATATCTTCGAGCACTTCATGTTCGGCGCGGGGCGTCTGGTCCTGCACGTCTCCGACGAGCGCAAGGCGATCGTCATGGACAACGTGCTCTGGGTCTCGAAGAAGGAAGAGGGGCTCAAGAAGCTGATGAGCCGACTCGAAGTCCGCGTCACGACGGACCAGGAAGTCGCCTCGCCCTGATCTTCGACCAGCCTCGGTCTTTGTTCGATCGATCGATCGATCGATCAGATTCATCAGGCCCCTCGACCGGCGTTTCGGGCCGGCGAGGGGCGATGGGTCAGCTTGGGCAGAACCGGTCCCGTGACGAGGTTCGTCATCGGTGGATTCAAGGGCAGGACCTCGCAGTTCTGGCCCTGACGAAGCTCGTCGAGAATCGCTCCGTTGAGCATCTGTTCGAGGTCGTCGAGCCGCCGGGCCACGTAGGCACCGTCGAGGACCCGGTGGTCATAGATGATCTTCACGGTCACCTTACCCCGCGCGTCGATCGGCCCGAAAGTGAGCGTCGTGGTCAGTGGAGAGAGTGGGTGGATCTGCTCGACCCCCTGCCCTCCCAGCGTGGTGACGCCAAAGGTGCCAAACCGCTTGGCTCGGGCCCGGCCCGACGCGTTGAGGCTGGCCGACCAGAGGAACCGACGGATCGGAGTCGGGAACCGGCTGATCCGGATCATCCTCCGGAAGAAGCCGATCTCCTCCAGGGGAGCGTTCTTGAACTCGATCAACGAGCGTTGAAGCTCGCTGATCGTCTGTCCTTCGGGGGCTCGAAACATCCCGAAGAAGACACCCTCTTCACCTTCGAACGTCCGTTCGATGGCCAGAGAGCAGTTGGTTTGCGGGTGCTCATAGATCCGGGCGAGCGGCCACTGCAATAAGGCTCTGCGGAGCGGTGAATGCTCCATCGCCACCTTGGCGTAAGCCTTCATGAAGATGACCGACCACGACGGACGCGCCGGGTGAGCCCTGCGAGCCGCGACCAGGGCCGAGACATCCATCATCTGGCTCAGCGGGATCGAGGGGACTCGACCGGCGAAGTGCAGCAAGTCGGCGATCAGCCGTCTTGGCACCGAGAGCGGGAACACGACTCCCTTCGGCTCGCGCATCCTTGCACCTCATCGAGTCGAAATCCATTTTCCCTCGGACCCAGGCGACGCGCAGAGTCCGGGCTCGGCGACGATCCGGACCGAGGGTGAGACGTAAGCTACCGGAAATGACCGGGACGGGGAAGCCGAAGTTCGCCAAAGACGTCGAGCGGGAATCCGGACTCCCCAAGTGACCATCGAACATGCCATAATCGGTGCTCCGGAGCGGCCCCCGATCGAGGAGGCCGCCGGGCAGATTCGATTGGGAAGGTTGTTTCCGCCGATGTCGCACCGTCCACCGATTTACGTCCACCTGCTGCCCGACCTGATTCCGGACGGGGCCTTGAAAGGTGGCGTGGCGGTGGTGATGGACGTTCTCCGGGCCACGACAACCATGATTCACGCCCTGGCCGCCGGTTGCGACGCCGTCATCCCCTGTAACGAGATCGACGAGGCCCGCGCCGCCGCCGGAACCCTGCCGCCGGGAACGGCGTTGCTCGCCGGTGAGCGCCAAGGGCTGAAGATCGACGGGTTCGACCTCGGAAATTCGCCGGGCGACTGTACGCCCGAGGTCTGCACCGGCCGAACAATGGTCA
>JAJYCH010000798.1 GCA_021778575.1 Planctomycetota bacterium | reverse complement strand
CAGGTAGATCGGCGGAGCAACTTCGCCAACCCGGAAGTCTCCCCGGCCGATCGGCATCGGACCGGAGTTCAGCTTCGTGACTTGATCGTTAAATTTGATCATGGTTTTTATCGATAACCATCGTCCCGCCCGACTTTTCGGAAAACCGCTGATTCGGGAAAGCCACCGCCGCCCAGGGCATGAGCGCGCGGGAGGATCGAGCCGAGCCCACGGATCGCGTCACGGACCCAGTGAACCCGGAAGATCCCGGACAATCAGATCCCTCGCCACAATCCTAGGTCGCGATCCGGCGAGACCGAGCTTCCATACGACGATTCTCTTCGAGGTTCGGCCGGAACGTGACGAAATCCGTCGCGTATCGTGGCATTTTCGCAACCAATCACGCATTTCATGCCGGCTTCCTGTCGGTTTGCGCGGGTTTCGGGAAGATATTCGGTCGGTTTCGGATCATTTCGCGAATCCGTTGTAATGCGTCCGTGGATCTCGTGTTATCAGGGGAGAACCTGCCGGATTGATCTGAGTCCGGCCGTCCTGGGCTTCGAGTGATTGTGATGGGTGACGGGATGAAGGGGGATCTCTTGGCCGATCTCGGCGGATCGCCCGACCCCCTGGAGGATCTGAACGACTGGGTGATTGCCACTCTGCCGCGAGCGATCGCTTACGCCCTGTCGTTGCTCAAGGACCGTTCGCTGGCCGACGACGTGGTTCACGACTGTTACTGTCGGCTGATCCAGAAGGCCAACGTTTACAACCTCGAACGGGATGGCACCAAACTTCTGTTCCGTTCGGTAACCCACGCGTGCTTCAACCACAACAGCCGAGACCGGTTCGCTCTGAGCCTCGATGGACGAGGAGGACCGGACCATTCTCAAGGGTTCGAGGTCGAGGATCGGCGGATGAATCAGCCCCTGCAACCGATCCTCGACCGGGAACTGGAAGAAGCAATCGCCGACGGCCTTTCCCGGCTCCCGATGGCCCAGCGAGCGGCGCTCGAGCTGAAAAGCCTGGGCCAATCGCAACAGGAGATTGCCGAGGCGCTCGAAACGACCCCCTCGAACGCGGGTGTCCTGATCCATCGGGCCCGGCAAACGATGGCCCGACAACTGGCCCCTTATCTTGAGGAGCCCTCGCGATGAACGTCGGCGAACCGATCAATCCCCAGGACCCCGTAGACTCCCTGGTCCGCGCCTATCTCGATCGCCAGGCGGAACGGGTCGATTCCGGCCCGGTTCTCGACCGGATCACCCGCTCGCTGGCTCAGCCCGGTGAAAGACGGCCGAAGTGGTCGCTCCGCCGACGCTGGTCAAACCGCTGGACCCTGGGTTCGGCGATTGCCGCCGCTCTGTTGGTGCTGGCGATCGGTCTTTTCACTCTCCCCGCTCGACCGTTGAGCGCCGAGGCGATCGTCCGAGAGGCGTGGGTCGTCCATGCCTCGCCGCTCGACCGCTGCTACCGGGTCGAGACCGACTTCGAGTTCACACCCCTCGACGGCGATCCCAAAACAATCGTTCGACCCCGGCAAACCCGGCTCTGGACGCGAGGTGATCGGTTCTGGATCGAGTCGGAGATCGGTCTCCGCCATCTGAACTGGGGGCGCGACGAGTCGGGCGAACTCTGGCTGGCGTTCGCTCCGAGACGCGGGCTTCGTTTCGACCCGACCGAGATTCCACCGGCGATTGCCCTGCGCTGCGACGTGCTGAGCGTCCGGCTCGAAACTCTGCTCGGTCAGGTTCTGTCCGACTTCGATCTTCAGACCGATCGAGACGAAGCCAACATCATCCGGGCAACGCCCAAGCCCGGTCGCCGTCACCTCCTGCGTGAGGCGATCCTCGAAATCGACCCCGAGACCAAGGTTCTCCGACGACTCGAACTGACCCGGGTCTTTACCAACCGGACAATCACCACGCGTTTCCACCTCGAAGAAAGCCGCGAGCTGGATGACTCGCAATACCAGCTCGAAGGACATCTCGAACGACCGTTCCAGATCAACCCGCCGGAAATCGACCCCCAGAGGCGTCGCCAGATCCTCCTTCGTCTGTTCGGGATACGTTAATCATCAGACCAATTGGCCCATCAAGCTCCAGGAGTTTTTCGATGACTCGACGATCCTGTCTGTTCGCGATTCTGACCTATCTCACCCTCGTCGGATCGGAAGTTCGGGCCGTCGACGACCGACCTGTTCCGTCGAATCCGCGAGCTACGCTTAGACAGGGGCAGGGGGGTCAAATGCTTCTCAAGCGGCTCGACGCCAACAAGGACGGGCAGGTCTCGAAGTCCGAGTTCGAGTCGATCGCCCGGAAAGCCGCGCAGCGAGCTCCGGGCCAGGCTGGCGGAGCAAACCGCGCGAAGGCCGGGGTCGCCGGAGGCCGGATCTTCAACCGTCTCGACACCAACAAGAACGGCATGCTCTCCCCCGCCGAGATCGAAAAACTTCAGCAACTTCGAGCCCGCCAGAAGGGCCAGCGCTGATCGACCGAAACAGGGCCGGAGCGTTTTTGCGGATTGGTATCGCGATCCCGTAGGGTGGGCTCGGCCCACCACGAGTTGAGGATGGTGAGCCGAGCCCACCCTGCGCCAGAGAAGACGCGACAGCCACTTGAAAATCGCTCTAGAGAGTTAATTGTTCGTTCACTCTTTCTTTCGAGAACCTATCCATGAACCGTCTTTGCTGGCTTCTCCCCGCGGCCTGGCTGATCGGGACCGGTGAGACCCGGGCCGATGGACCGACGTTCAACAAGGATGTCGCCCCGATCCTCTGGAAAAATTGCTCCGGTTGCCACCGGTCGGGCGAGGTCGGTCCGTTCTCGC
>JAJYCH010000797.1 GCA_021778575.1 Planctomycetota bacterium | reverse complement strand
GATCTGACGAAGCCCTGCTTCGGGCCGGGATCACCTTGAAGGAAATCGGCGCGATCGGCGTGGCAACCCGCCCCGGTCTCGTCGGAGCCCTGATCGTCGGTCTGACGGCGGCCAAATCGTTTAGCCTGGCGCTTGGTGTTCCTCTGATCACAATCGATCATCTCGAAGGACATCTGTACGCCTGCCAGCTCGCCCATCCCGAGCGGAACGCGTATCCGTCGGTGGGCCTTGTCGTCTCCGGCGGCCATACCAGCCTGTACGCGTGTCACGGCCCAACCGAGAACGAGCTCCTCGGCGGAACGATTGACGACGCGGCGGGCGAGGCGTTCGACAAGGTGTCGAGCCTCCTGGGTCTGGGCTATCCCGGCGGACCAGGAATCGAACGGGCAGCCCGGACCGGCAATCGCCAGGCGTTCGCATTCCCCCGGACCTTCTTGAAGGACGACCGGCTGGCGTTCAGCTTCTCGGGTCTCAAGACGGCCGTGCTTTACGCGCTGAAGGGTCGGGATGCCCGGTCCACCGGTCACTCGCCGCCCGAGGAGATGGTCGCCGATCTCGCGGCGAGCTTTCAGGAGGCGGTGATCGAGGTTCTCATCGCCAAGACCACTCAGGCACTGGAGCGGACCGGGTTCACCAAGCTCGGGATCGGCGGCGGTGTGGCGGTGAACGGCCGGTTTCGCGAGGCTCTCCAGGTCCTGGCGACGGAACAGGGGGTCGAACTCTTCCTGCCGCCGATCTCACTCTGTACCGATAACGCGGCGATGGCCGGGATCGCCCTGGCGAAGCTCGCCCTCGGCCAGATCGCCTCCCTCGACGCCGAGGTCACGCCAGGATTGGTCCGACCGGGGCGATAACCTCGGGACTGATCGGGTCGCGGTCGCTCCGAGGAACCCGCGGGAGCGCCAGGAGCTGGCGGTGAAGTTTCACCCGCCGGTCGAGCGCGCGAACCTGGGCTTCCGGCACGCCTGGAATCGGGACGACATACCGAGCAGGGTTGACTGTCGGGTGGAGATGAAGCATCACCGGACCTCACGAGTTTGAGGTTTTCGACGGATCGACCGACTGTGGCCTTCCCTATCCTCAATCTACGTACACAATGGGGGGTGTGATCGAACTTTTCGGGCGATGGACGAGCGAAGATGACCAGCGTTGACGGTTGGGAAACCATCGAGGGCCTCATTCTCGACGCCGTCGGGACATTGATCGAGCCCGAACCTTCGGTGGCGCGTGTCTATGCCGACGCCGCGCTCCGGCAAGGGCTGGTCGTCGAGATCGCCGAGGTCAAACGCCGCTTCGGCCGCTACTTCCGGAACGACGAGGTCGACGAACAGAAAGGGCCGATGGTCACCGACGAGACCATCGAATACCGTCGCTGGCGGAGAATCGTCGCCAACGTCCTGCCCGACCTGCCCGACCCTGACCGAGCCTTTGACGAACTCTGGGACCATTTCGGCCGTCCCGAAGCCTGGCGCTGTTTTCCCGATGTCGGCCCCGGCCTGAAGCTGCTCAACGACGTGGGAATCCCGGTCCGGATCGCCTCGAATTTCGATTCGAGACTCCGAGAGGTCGCCGGAGGACTGCCCGACCTGACAGGTTTCGTCCCGACTCTGGTCATCTCCAGCGAGGTCGGCTACCGCAAGCCACACCCGGCGTTTTACCACCACGCATGCGCCAGCCTCGGCCTGCCGATCGACCGGGTTCTCTGCGTGGGTGACGACCCCGAAAACGATGTCCTCGGAGCCGAACGAGCCGGCCTCCGCCAGGGTGTCCTGCTCGATCGCGATGATCGGAAACCGGCGGGACTGATCAGCTTCCCCAACCTTCTCGGGCTCGCCGAGGAACTGGCCGCGTCACGATCCCGGGCGATCCGATAAGGATCAAGGCTGGGAATCACAACTCCTTGGGAATGACGCCGGAAGCCGGAAACCGTTGGCTCGACTCGTTCAAATCCGGATCAGTTCGAGGGTCGGAAACGCCGATCCCAGGATCTTTTCCGCCGAACAGCCCAGCCACTGGTCCAGGAGCGTGGCATAGACCGACCGGAAGTCGGTATTGAAGATCAGGTCGCCATCGCCAAGCTGGGCGAGGCTGGGGTACTGGCCGACCAGCCCCCCCTTGACCTTCGAGCCGACCAGGAACAGGTTCGAGGCCGCCCCGTGGTCGGTCCCGGCGCTGGCGTTCTCGTCGACCCTCCGACCGAACTCGCTGAAGACCATCACCACGACTTGATCCGCCAGACCTTGCGCCCGGAGATCCTTCTGGAACGCGGCCAGCGAAGCCGCCAGATTGTCGAGTCGCTCGGCATGGGTTTCAAGCTGGTCGGCATGGGTGTCGTAGCCGTCTTGCGAGGCATAGAGCACCTTCACGCCGAGCCGGCCGTTGATGATCTGCGCGGCTCGGCGAAGCTGGTCGCCCAGCTCTCCTTCGGGATACATGACCTCCGACTTGTATTTCTCGGTCGCGGCCTTGAGCCGGTCGGCCGTCCGATAGACCGTGTCGGATTGCTTGCGGAGGAAGCCCAGCGCCCCGGTGGTTTCCGGACCGGTCGAGATTCGGCGACGGAGTTGAGCCCGGGCCGGGTCGGCGTCGGCCTCGTTGACCATCGCTTCAAGCTGTTCGATCACGGGAACCACCACTCGCTCGGCCTGAAACGCTTGCGGGAGCGAACCCGTCAACGCCATCCCTCGGGGGAGTTCGTCGTGCTTGACCGGTTCGCTCGCGTCCAGGGTCCGGCCCAGCCAGCCGGTCGCGGGCGGAACGCCTGCGAGGCTCGCGGTGTGCCAGATCTCCATCGACCGGAAGTGCGATCGGT
>JAJYCH010000796.1 GCA_021778575.1 Planctomycetota bacterium | reverse complement strand
CGGACGAATCCCGATCCGTTTGGTCTGAATCCCGTTGCCCCTCGGGCGATCAATCGCGAACCCAGCGGGTCGGGATTGGTGATCGACGCGGCAAAGGGTTTGGTATTGACCAATGACCACGTGATCGCCGGTGCGACTCAGGTGGTGGTGGTCCTGGGCAATGGTCGCGAACGGCCCGTCAGTCAGGTCCGGCACGATCCCAAGAGCGATCTAGCCCTGCTGGTCATCGAACCGGCGGGCCTGGTTCAGGCGGAATGGGGCGACTCGGATAGTCTGGAAACGGGCGACTGGGTTCTCGCCATCGGTCAGCCGTTCGGGCTTTCGGGCACGGTCACCGCAGGGATCGTCAGCGGTAAGGCCCGAGGGATCGGGATTGCGCTGTATGAAGACCTGATCCAGACCGACGCGGCGATTAACCCCGGTAACTCGGGGGGGCCACTGGTCAACCTGAAGGGGGAAGTGGTCGGGATCAACTCGGCGATCAAGACGCTCGGCGGTGGTTACGAGGGGATCGGCTTCGCGGTCCCGAGCAGCCGAGCCCGACGGGTGGCGGCCGATCTGGCCGAGTTCGGACGGGTCCGCCGGGCTTACCTGGGCGTGACGATCCGCCAGCTTGATGCCGTGAGCGCCGAACGCTTGAGCGCGAATGCCGCGGCGATGATCACCGGCGTGACCACGCCCAGTCCCGCGTCCGAGGCCGGATTGAAGACCGGCGACGTGATCCTGAGTGTCGATGGACGGCCGATCGAGGGGCCGGGTTCTCTTCAAGCGATGATCGAAGTGGCCCGGGTCGGTGAGCCGATCACTCTTCAGATTTCTCGGAACGGCCAGTTGCTCGTGATCCCGGTCAAGCCCGATGCCCAGCCCGATCGGTTCAACCCGCCACCGCAAGCTGCCCAGCCGCCCGGAATCAATATCAACGTGCCGGGCGCCCGGATCAACGTGCCAGGTCCGAACCTCAATATCGGACCAAGGACGAATCCTCCGCTCGACAGCGAGCCGCCCCTCGGCCCGCTTCCGCCCGCTCTGCCGGCTCCAACGTCCACTCCGATGCCCCCGTTGCCGGCCGAGGCGACCGAGAAACCCGTGATCCGGAGTACACCCGCTCCGAAAGAGACCGGTCCGACGACCGATCCTGGTCCCAAGGTGGAATCCAACAATCGTGACAGGCCCCGCACTCACCTGATCGCGGCACGAAAGCCCGACTGACCCGGCGCAAGCGGAAGCGTGCTGGTTCTCCTCAAGAGCCCGGCTTCCGTCCATGGAATGGACCCTCCTCTCGAACGGACACGCCTGAGCCAAAGGGCCATGAGCCGCATGAATCCTCGAATTCTCGTCGTCGACGATACTCCGCTGACTCGCGAATCACTCGCCCAGATCCTTCAGGCCGATGGCCTGGAGGTCGAGACCGTCGCCGAGCCACGAGCGGCGCTGGAACGACTCCGGTCGGGCCAGTTTCAACTCCTCCTGACCGACCACCGGATGCCGGTCATGAGCGGTATCGAACTGCTGGGCGTGGTTCGCGCCGAGAAGATCCCGTGCGGCGTGATTATCCTGACCGGTCACGGCGACCCGCAACTGGCACTCGAATGCATGAAAGCGGGCGCGGATGATTTCGTCGCCAAGCCCTGCGATCCCGGCCGGTTGATCCACCTGGTCCACCGGACGCTCGACCAGCGCCGGATGATCGACGAACTCGAACAGTTGCGGAACCAGCTTCGGGTCGATTATCGATTCCATAGCATCCTCTCGAAAAGCCCGAAGATGAAACGGATTTTCGACCTGATTCGCCAGGTCGGTCCGCTCGGCTCGACGGTTCTGATCGGTGGCGAGACGGGAACCGGCAAGGAACTGATCGCGCAGGCGATCCACGCCTCCGACACCCGGAGGTCGGGTGCGTTCGTGCCGCTGAACTGCGCCGCCCTGAACGATTCACTGCTCGAAAGTGAGCTTTTCGGGCACGAAAAAGGGGCCTTTTCGGGGGCAGACCGGCGCAAGAAAGGACGATTCGAGCTCGCCGACGGCGGCACGCTCTTTCTTGACGAGGTTGGCGATGTCTCGCCCGCCATGCAGGCCAAGTTGCTCCGCGTCCTCCAGTCCGGGACATTCGAACGCGTCGGCGGGACCGAGACGATCAAGGTCGACGTCCGGATCGTCGCGGCGACCAACAAGAGACTTGAAGACGAGATGAAAGCCGGCCGGTTCCGATCCGATCTGTATTATCGGCTCGCCGTCGTGCTGATCCAGGTGCCGCCTTTGCGTGATCGGGTCGAGGATATTCCGCTCCTGGCCCTTCATTTTCTCGAAAAACTGACAGCCAAGAGCACTCCGCCCGTCACGGAAATCGACTCGGGGGCGATGCAGGCGCTCCTCGAACATTCCTGGCCCGGACACGTTCGCGAACTCGAGAACGCGATCAAGGCGGCCGTGGCGATGGCCGATGGAACGGTCATTCATCGCGACGCCTTGCCCGCCTCGGTCGCTCCTCGTCAGGGGAAAACCGGCGCCAATTCGTCGAGTAACCTGATCGACATCGAACGCCCCTTGCCCGACCTGACTAGCGACCTGGTCGCACAGGTCGAGCGCGCTTATTTCACCCGACTGCTGGTCCACTACAAGGGAAATGTCGCTCGCTGCGCTTTCCACAGTGGGCTTTCGCGACGGAGCGTCACCCAGAAGCTCCAGAAGTACGGCCTCGACCGGACGCGATTCAAGGAGTCGTCCGGTCTCGATTTCGCCGCGTCAAGCGACTGATCGTTGCGTTGGCGGCAACCCAGGATGGCAAAATCCGTTGGAATGACCGACTCCTTCCGCTCGGTAACGGGT
>JAJYCH010000795.1 GCA_021778575.1 Planctomycetota bacterium | reverse complement strand
CGGAAGCGAAGGCCCAAGTCCTACCCCCTCATGACGAAGCCCCGATCCGAACTTCGCAAAGCCTTTCTGGCAAAAGGATAACTCTTCGCTTAGTGCCATTCGAACTTGACCCCTTTTCCCTCGTCAACTCACGCCCTTCAGTCAATCCAGGTAGAACCAGTCCCTGGTCTCGAAGCGGTAGCCGCGATGGTCCATTCCATGCGGATTGTACCAGAACATGGGAGGGTCTGCGGTACCACCGCTCACGTAGTGGAATCCGCCGTCGAATTTGTATTGAGCACATGGCACATGTTCGATGAATTTCGGCACGAGATCATCGAGTTTTTTCGGGTAGACCCCAGTTGCCGCCCGGTACTTCTCGATTGCCTCGATAAGCCGATCGGCATGCAATCGAGGGACATACGCATTCACCTTGACCAAGACCACGACCATGACAACCACGCCCATCAAGAGGCTGATATTCCTGAGTCTTTGGCGTCGGTCATCTCGGTTCAGAAACAGGACCGGAAGCCCCACGACCACCTGAAAGATTCCGACGAACAAGGACAAAAAGACAACGTTAACCAGCAAAGCATCCATGACGAATACGAGTCCGGCAAAGATTAGCACTTGAGTAAGACTGGCTGGTTTGAAAAACATTGTGAGAGACCACCTTTTCCCCTTCGCGGAGGTGTGAGTCAGCACTTTGGTCAGGCCGCGAGAATGGGAATCTCGCTAACATGCTTTTCTGCTTGAAAGAACATTTCTTTCATTTTGCGCCACGCCACTGCATTGTTCTCTGTGCCAGATCTCGAGGAACGCATCAATTCGATATTTTTGATGAGTTCGTTGATCTCATCGGCAACCTGAGCGAGTTGCAGCGAGGCCACCCGGCCCAGCCCCTGAACAAAGGCGATCTGATCGGAACTCATGCTCGCTTGTATCAGCCAATCGAGATTGGATTGTTTGTCATCGATCTCTGACTGATTCGCCTCGACTCGCGTTGCCAGGAATTTCAAGAACTCAAGGCTCGATTCAAAATCGCTCAGGGCCGCCCAATAAATCGCCCGGAATAGAATTCGATCGAAGAGCCCCACGGAATCCGCGTCGGCAAGAAAGAGAGAGCGTAGTTCGATCCAATCCTCTCGTCGTCCCGCATCGAGTAGCCGCTGGCGAAGCGCTCCATCCGTGGGTTGGTCTTGGGTCAGAGTGACATTTTCTCCAAGGATGTGAAGATCGGCGGAAAGTTCTCCGGACCAGATTCTCTCTTCCGGGCTCATTCGAATCCAGAAATCATCCATTTCATCGCGTAACTCTTCGGCCTGGTCGGAATCTCCGTCTCCCGAGCGGATGAGGCTGTGTAGCTGTCGGAGTCGCCTGCCACATTCCACGTAAGATTGGGAGAGCAAGCTTCTTTCGTCACTCATGTTCTAATTCCTCGTCGATGCAATGCCACTGGTCTCGGGTTCCAGCCAAAGCTTCCTGGTAATGTTCGGACGACATCGTTTCCAATGGTTCGACCAACCCATGAGTCGGACTGTCCGTCCGAAGCCTCAGCCCTTCAGCGACATCCCCCTCTGTGAAAGGACCAAGACCGATTCTCCACAAAGAAACATCCGATTGCTTACCCGCGGCTCTCGGATCGAGATGTTTGAACCGAATCGGGATATGCCAGGCAGGTAGATCACGCCAGGAGCGGGAGACCGACATTCCACCAGTACTCGGAGTGACAAAACCATCTTTCTCGAGCAGATCGCCGGGTATTCGAGCACCGAGCATTCTTGCTTTGCGGCCGATTTTCGGAGAGTCTCCATCACGCATCATCGAACGAAAAATCAGAGGCATGGATCGATCCTTTCTGGCTGAGCATCATGATAGCCAATTTCAACCATTTTGCCGATAGACCGGCAAGGCCATGCCCCAGCCTTGCCTCTTCACATGGACGACGATGCTAATTTCTCCTTTGGTGACGGACATTCCCCGGCCGAGGTCGACTTCTCGAGACTCTCCGTTCTCCAAGGAACCTCACCGCTTGCGAGCCGGACTTCCGCCGGGCTTCCATTTCAAGATTCCCCAGCCGTTTCGCATCTGCTGGCGGGTGGGTTCGGGGATTGATCGGGAGAATTCGAGGCGGACTCCGACCGGAGCCTCGACTGCCGAGATCGTCCCGCTCTGGATTCCGTTGTGTGATGTCACATCGCGTACCAGGGCCAGGACGGGGGCTGTCGCCTTGCCCTGGACCACCCTGGGCTCGCCGTTGATGAGCTTGATCGTGAAGTACCTGCGCGAGCGAATGGTCCGATGGGTGGCCCAGAAAACCAGGCCGATGACGATGACGGCCACTCCGACCTTGAGCAGGATTTCCATCGCGGGGCTCGCCTCATCACGCCAGGAATCGTTCCAGTTCCTCTGCTTTGGCGACCACGGTGATTCCGCCTTCGGTGATCGTCATTCCTCGGGCGAGGTCAGCTTCTCGGTTGTAGCCGATCTCGAAGTGGGGAGGAACTTTCACATCTTTATCGATGATCGCCTTGCGGACCTTGGCGTGGCGGCCGATCTCGACGCCATCGAAGAGGATTGAGTCCTCGACCCGTGCGAAGCTGTTGATCCGGACTCCTGGCGAGAGGATGCTGCCGTGGACCTGGCCGCCGGAGAGGATCGACCCCTGGCAGACGATCGAGTTGTACGCCGCTCCCCTGCGGTCGCCTTCGGAGTGGACGAACTTGGGCGGGGGCATCGGCGGCTGATAGGTGTGGATCGGCCAGTCGCGGTCGTAGAGGTTGAGGATCGGGTCGATCTGGATCAGATCCATGCTGGTCTGATAATAGGCATCGAGCGTGCCGACGTCGCGC
>JAJYCH010000794.1 GCA_021778575.1 Planctomycetota bacterium | reverse complement strand
CGCGAATTCGGCTGGGGCGATAGCTCCAAGACAACTTATGAATATCCGGTCGATCTCACGCCCGGAAGCCATTCGCTCAGCTTCGAGATCCAGCCGCTGACTCCCACCGACAAGCGCCAGACGAACGTCGATTTCCGGATTCAGGGAGCCCGGGTTGAAGGCCCACTGGCCGAGTCGGAATGGATCCGCCCCGATAACTTCGACCGGTTCTTCGATCGTGACGAGCCGGCCGATCCCGACGCTCGACGTGCCTACGCTCGCGAGATCCTCATCCGGTTCGCGAGCCGGGCCTATCGACGACCGGTGGACTCGCGAACGATCGACAAGCTGGTCAAGATCGCCGAGGATTATTACGCGACCCCCGGCAAGAATTTCCCTCAGGGGATCGGCCAGGCGATCACGGCGGTCCTCGCCTCGCCACGATTTTTGTTCCGGATCGAATCCGCCGAAGCCACCACCTCGGCCCGAGGCTATGCCCCGGTCGATGAGTACTCGCTCGCCTCGCGACTGTCGTACTTCCTCTGGTCGACGATGCCCGACGACGAGCTTCTGGGCCTGGCCGGCAAGAGGGAACTCCGGCTCAAGCTGGGCGACCAGGTCAAGCGAATGCTGGCCGATCCGAAGTCGGAAGAGTTAATCCGCAACTTCACCGGCCAGTGGCTTCAGAGCCGCGACTTCGAGCACTTTCCCGCGCAGTCGAAGGTGATCCTCCGCCGCGACGGTTTCCCCCAGATGCTGGACGGCGAAGTCGACGAGTTGAAGCGGTCAATGAAGCGCGAGACCGAGGCTTACTTCGCGCACATCCTCCGCGAGGATCGGCCGATCCTCGAACTGATCGATAGCAACTACGCGTTCGTCAACCAGTCGCTGGCGAAGCTTTACGGAATCCCCGACGTGACCGGGCGGGAACTTCGCAAGGTGACCTTGCCCGAAGGAAGCCCACGCGGCGGTCTGCTGACGCAGGCCGGGGTGTTGATGATCACCTCGAATCCGGGCCGGACCTCGGCCGTGAAGCGCGGGGCGTTCATCCTCGAAAACATCCTCGGCACCCCCACTCCGCCGCCGCCGCCCGATATCCCGGCCCTCGAAGAAGCTCTCCGAGGGATCAAGGACCGCGAGCCGACGATGCGCGAAGTGATGGAGGTCCACCGGGCCGAAGCCCTCTGCGCGGCTTGCCACAACCGGATGGACCCGCTCGGCCTGGCATTCGAGAATTACAACGCGCTGGGAATCTGGCGTGACCAGGAAAAGAAACAACCGATCGACGCCTCGGGCAAGCTCGTGACCGGCCGGACCTTCAAGGACGCTCGCGAGCTGAAACAGATTCTGCTGACCGAAAACAAGCTTGACGTCTATCGCTGCCTGACCGAAAAACTGTTGACCTACGCCCTCGGCCGAGGTCCCGAATATCAGGATGTCGAGACCGTTGACCAGATCGTCGGCCGGCTCGACCGCGATGGGGGTCGATTCTCGATCCTCCTGAACGGGATCATCGAGTCGAGCCCGTTCCAGAGACGCCGTAATTTGCCCGCGATCGCCGCCCAATCCCCCACTGAACCGGGAACGAAACCATGACGACGCCGAACCGCCTGAATTCCGATGCGATCGCGCGACAGGCCCAGCTTTCGGCCAGTCGCCGTCATTTCCTCAGAGGGCTCGGCGCCGCGATCGCCCTCCCGGCGTTCGAGTCGATCCTCCCGCGCGGAATCAATCAGGCGGTCGCGGCATCGGCCCGGAACCTCGGGACTTCGCCCACCGGCGCGCCGCTCCGGGCGGCGTTTCTCTACGTCCCCAACGGCGTGAACCAGACAGCCTGGTGGCCGACCGGCGAAGGGGGGACCGACTTCCAGCTCGCCCCGACGATGCAACCCCTGGCCGCGCTCAAGGACAAGATCCAGGTCTTCAAGGGGCTCGACCACCTGAACGCCACCGGCGGCAAGGACGGACCGGGCGACCATGCCCGGGCCAGCAGCACGTTCCTGACCGGTGTCCGGATCAAGAAGACCTCCGGCTCGGACATCCACGCCGGAGTTTCGGTTGACCAGTTGATCGCGCAAAAGGTCGGGCATCTGACGCGGTTCCCGTCGCTCGAACTGACCTGCGACGGTGTCCGGAAGTCGGGCGGGTGCGACTCGGGCTACTCGTGCGCGTATGACTTCAACGTCTCGTGGCGAACCCCCACCACGCCGATGCCCCCCGAACCGAACCCCCGGATGGTCTTCGAGCGTCTGTTCGGATCGGGCCAGGCGGGTGAGCGTCAAAAAAACTTCGCCCGCCGGATCGAGCAGCAGAAGTCGATCCTCGACTTCGTCCTCGACGACGCCGCCGAGCTCCAGGGCAAGCTCGCCTTCCGCGACAAGGACAAGCTCGACGAGTACTTAACCAGTGTCCGCGAGATCGAAAGCCGAATCCAGCGAGCCGAGAAGGTTGGCGAGGTCAAGGACCCGGGCGGTGAAACTCCGGCCGGGGTTCCCGCCAACCATCGCGACCACATCCGGGTCATGTGCGACATGATGGTCCTGGCGTTCCAGACCGACTCGACCCGGGTGGCAACCTTGATCTTCGCCCACGACGGGAGCAACCGGGCCTTTCCCGAGATCGGCATCCCCGAAGGCCACCACTTCCTCTCGCATCACCAGGGGAAGACCGACCGGCTCGAAAAAGTCGCACAGATTGACCTGTTCTACATGCAGGAATACGCCCGGTTCCTGGAGAAGCTCGACCAGACCAAGGACGTCGACGGCCGCTCGCTCCTGCATAACTCGATGATCGTCTACGGCGGCGGCAACGGCGACGGCAGCCGCCACAACCACGACAATCTCCCCTTCATCCT
>JAJYCH010000793.1 GCA_021778575.1 Planctomycetota bacterium | reverse complement strand
TTGTGACGGGCAAGCGCAGCCTCCTCGCCGCGGATTGCTTCCAATTCGGAATGGAGCGCGTCGAGGCCGAGCGAGGCGAGGGCTCGGGCGTGGGCCTCGCGGGCCATTCGGTCGAAGAGGGCTGGGTGGCGGCCCTTGATGCGTTCGATGACGCGATCGATCCGGGCGGCGATCCGGTCGCGCCAGTGCGATTTCTCGGTCACGGTCAGTCCGGGCATGGAGTGGCTCCTGGGTGTGTGGGTCCTGAGATGAAACGGGGCGAAGTCAGAGTTTGGCGATCAGACCTGGCTGGCGGCCTTGAGCTGGTCGATCAGCTTCGAGGCCTCGGTGATGGTCAATTCTTCGGGTCGGGTCACGCCGAGGTCGCAGAGCAGTCCGTCGAGATCGGCCTGCTGGCGGCGGGCGATTGCGACGATCGCTCGGACCTGGCTCGGTGTGGCGGGACTTCTCGGCCGGTTGGGTAGGACCTCGACCTTCGCGTGACCGTTGCTGAGGTGATTACCGTTGGTCGCGTGGCTCGGCTGTGGCGGACCGTTCCCGGCCTGAACCTGGAGTCGGGCCAGTTCGTCGTTGACCGCTTGCTGGGCGGCGACGAAGGCGTCGCGGACCTGCTCGTGGAAGCCGGCCAGGTCGCGGAGTAGTCCGCTTTCGAGCTCGACCTCGAGGTTGCAGCTCGCTCCGATCGAGGAATACGCCGGTAGGCCGAGCTTCTTCGAGACGCCGACATTGAGTCTCAAGGGCATGATGTTTCTCCTGGATTTGGATGTTTCAGTTCGTCGAGCACGTGGAAAATGCCAGGCTATTCGGCGACCTCTTGGAGCCGGAGCTGGCGGAGCGTATTGAGCGTGGCCGCCATCAGGCGGGCCTGTTTGCGCTGGCGGCGGAGGGCGACGATCAACTTTTGCGAGCGAGTCCGGGCCTCGCCGAGGGCTTCGTGGAGTGACTCGGCCTCGCGGATCAGTGCGACAAGGCCGGTCGCGGCCGGGTCCTGGGACACGGGTTCGAGTGTGGTTCGTGGGGGAGCTTCGGGTTTTGTATGCTCGTTCATGGGTGGCGTGGTCCTGGATGGCGGATCGTGTGGACGAGCCGCCGGAAGTGAAAGGGATTCGATCCGGGTGACGTCGACAGACGGGGCTATGGCCGAGTCGGCGGAGAGAGGTTGCCAGGCGTAGGCGTGACGGCCGTTGCGGCAGACAATCGGCGAGTCGGGATCGACAATCTCGACCTCGGTGAACCCGAGCCTCACGGCCCGGGCGAGGTAGTCGCGGTTAGTCTGGAACCGCACCTGCGAGCCGCCGTAGTTCGATCGCGAGAGGACCAGTTCGGTCGGGACCTCGGTCTCCGACCCTCCGGCTCGGACGGCGATCCGGCCATTGAGATCGACGGTGATCGGTGCGTTGTAAAGGTCCGCACCCGGCAGACGACCCAGCGATTCGGCCAGGAACGAGGCGTCGAGCGGGTCGATCCGGAGCCTGGTGGTCGCAGCGTCGGGGGTCGGGAAGGCCATGTCAACACGCGGGAAACGCGCGGATGTCTGGATTTCCAGGAGGATCGTCCACGGGTCGCACTTCAGGGCAATGTGGGTCGCCGTCCGGCCGATGGACCAGGGCCGATCGCGTGGCAGGTCACGAGCGGCGAAGATCGGCGAGCGGCGGATCAGGACGTCGCCCGACCAGGGGAACACGAAGCCGCCCCGGATCAGGACCTGGCGGCCATCGGTGGCAACGACCTCATGGCCCTGGGAACTCTCCTTGAGCAGGAGGCAGCTCAGGGCGTAACGGGTGTCGTCCTCGGCCGAGGTGCTGGTGGCCTCGGCGAGCGCGGTGATCAGGTCGGCCGGGACCTCGGACCAGGAGGTTGGTTGGTCGGGAAAGGTGCGGGCTTCCGGGAGCAACGGGACGGTGAACTCTCGCGACCTGGGAATGCCATGGTCGGACCAGCGGACAACGGTCCTCTCGGGGCTGACAAGGTCGAGGGACACGACCGAATCGTCGCGCCCCTCGAACTCGGCGAGGGCTTCGAGCGGTAGGGCGACGGTCCCGCCCGACGGCCAGGCGACCGGGCAGTGATGCTCGACCGCCAGGTGCGCGTAGCGATATCTTGCGCAGAGCTGGCCATCCTGGGCCTGGAAAACCAGCGGTTCGACGGGGCTGCGCTGGGCCATGCCGAGAACGCTCCGGCGGAAGACGGCGCGGAGTCCGTGGACCTGGCAACGGGTAAGTATGATCATGTCGGTAAACTCCGTGAGTGAGAGGAGAGAACAAGGAAAACGTTCCGGGTCACTCGATGTAGACGTCGGCGGGATCGAAGTCGAAGTAGACGTCGCAGCGGGGATGGAGACACTCGGCCAGCGCGGGCGAGCCGTCGCGGACCCGCCCGGGATAGGGCACGGCGCGTCCGCAGAACGGGCAATCGACGACCAGGCGGAGGTCATCGGCTGCGCTGGGATTGATCGAGACGGTGTTGAGACGGAATCCGAGACGACGGATCGTCCGGGGCGACTCGCCGGTCCGGCCGGCGATCGCGTGTTCGAGCGTGTTCATGGGGGCGATTCCTGTGCAGGCCGACCCCCCCCTTCGCCCGACCGGACACGACCGCCCGACCAGGAGAAGGAGGGCGGGGGCCGGGACGTGAGAGATGGGAGGACCGATCGCAGAACACCGCTATCAGTTTGCAGGTGTGAGCCAGTGGGCTTCGATCCAGGCAACCTCGGCGGCCAAAGCTTCGGAGCGAGTGGGATATGGGCCGAGAACCGGCCCCTGGACCGGTTGAAGATCGGCATGCCAGGCTCCAGAGCCGTCCGGTTCGACGTGGCTGGCCCGTCGGATCGCAAG
>JAJYCH010000042.1 GCA_021778575.1 Planctomycetota bacterium | reverse complement strand
AGCAATACCATGGAAAAAGTCAGCGTCGGAGGCAAGGTCGACGGTCCGGTTCGTTCAATGGAGCGATTCGAGCCATTTTTCGCAATCGATGGCCGCGGCGCAACCACTGCCGGCCGCAGTGATCGCCTGACGATAGTGCGTATCGACCACGTCGCCGGCGGCGAAGACCCCTTCGACACTGGTCGCCGTCCCGTAGTTGAGCATCGAATCACGGAGGCCGACGGGAGCTTCGATCCCGTGCCACGACAGCGCGGTCCGGTTCAGGATGTACCCCTCCGGCGTCATCGCCAACTGGCCCTCGAATGCCTCGGTGTTGGGCGAGTGGCCGATCGCCAGGAACAGTCCGTCGACCATCAGGTCGCGGGTCGAGCCATCGACGGTCGAGCGCAACCGCACGCCGGTCAATGACTTATGCCCTTCCTTCACGCCCAGGTATTCGATCGGCGCCGAGTTCCAGGCGTAATCGATCTTGGGGTTGGCGAACAACCGATCTTGCATGATTCGCGACGCCCGGAGCGAGTCGCGGCGGTGGATCAGGGTGACCTGGCTGGCATGACGGGTCAGGAAGCTCGCTTCCTCGACCGCCGTGTCGCCCCCGCCGACGACGGCCACTTTCCGTCCTTTGTAGAGCGCGCCATCGCAGGTGGCGCAGGTTCCCAGGCCGTAGCCCATGAACGTCATCTCGTCGGGCAGACCGAGCGTCTTGGCGGTCGCTCCGCTGGCCAGGATCAGGGCGTCGGCCGTATGTTCGGTCAGATTTCCTTCGAGATTGAACGGATCGTCGTTGGTCGTGACCGTGAACGGACGCTTCGAGAGGTCGACCTTGACGACTTTTTCCATCCGGAGGTCGGCGCCGAACCGTTGGGCTTGCTGCTTGATCCGTTCCATCAGTTCAGGCCCGAGAATTCCTTCGGGGAACCCCGGAAAATTTTCAACCTCGGTGGTCCAGGTCAACTGGCCGCCGGGTTCTTTCCCCTCGAAGACGAGCGGGTTCAAATTCGCGCGGGCCGTATAGAGGGCGGCTGTCAGGCCCGCCGACCCCGAGCCGATCACGATCACTGCGGAATGCGACATCTTATCCTCGCCTCGAATCGATCGGTCTCGCGCGACGCTTCACTTGAGAAGCTCGTCCTCGGCTCGAATGGGCCAGGCCCAGCCGACGAAGTTCCTCAAGAAAACCTCCGAGCGCCCCGCGCTCGACCCCCAGACCCTTCAGAAGAGACAGGTGATCGAACCATGCTGCCAGAAATCGAGGCGATTGTCCAAGCCCGATCGTCCATCCGGGCCTGAAAGTTGTCCCGTCGCACCAGCGGGAAGGGCCGATCCTGTTCATCCGAGGACGTTGGGTCAACCAGAAGTTCGGTCGAGGCCGGTCAAGAATCGCTCCGACCCGGGGAGTCGTGACCTAGGGTTCTTCAGGAGACCCCGACCGACCGCCGGTGTTTTGATGACCAATCCGGAGATCGGTTCTCAGGACCAGAGACCCGCCCAAGCGAGGACGAACGACATGCTGGTGTTGACGCGCAAGCTCATGGAGAAGCTCTACATCGGCAACGATGTCTGTGTGACCGTCGTGAGACTCGAAGGGGGGCAGGTCCGGCTCGGGATCGACGCCCCGCGCGACGTGGCGGTCGTCCGCGCCGAGTTGCTCGATCGTTGCGATCCCGCCCCCTGCGTTCACCAGCCGGAGCCGGCGAACCCGCCGCCGATGCCCCTGTCGTTCAAGACTCGACCAGTCGCGGCTCCCGGAATCGGTATCCGACGCCGCGGACCGTCTCGATAAGGTCGGCGGCATCCCCCAGCTTCTTCCGGAGGCTCTTGACATGAACGTCGATCGTCCGTTCCAGGACCACCGCGTCCTCGCCAATGGCCGAGTCCATCAATTCGTGCCGGGTGAACGCCCGGCCCGCCTGTCGAAGCAGGGCTTCGAGCAGGCGAAACTCGGTCGGCGTCAACGTTAACTCCTCGCCGTTGTACAAGGCCCGGTGCCGATGCCGGTCGATCACAACCCCCTGGCTCTCGTAGATGCTCGACGTGTTCGGTTCGTCCTGGAGCTGACGACGGCGCAGCTCCTTCTTGATTCGCTGGACCAGGACCTTGATCGAATACGGCTTGGTGACGTAATCGTCGGCACCGGTCGCGAAACCGACGAGCTGGTCGGTTTCTTCCGCCTTGGCGGTGACCATGATGATCGGGATCTCGCGGGTTCGCGTCCCCATCCGAAGCTCGCGACAGACCTCCAGCCCCCCCTTGAGCGGCAGCATCAGGTCGAGAACCACCAGGTCGGGTAGCTTGATCTGAGCCTGACGAAGACCGTCCGCCCCATCGTGGGCGACCAGCACGTCAAATCCTTCACGCTCCAGGTTATAAGACAGAACCTCGACCAGGGAACGTTCGTCTTCAACGACCAGGATCTTCGGCTTGGACATCGGTGAATCGCCCGTCTGAGAGAGAGGACACCTCACGCGCGAACTTCGCGTTTCTCTCTTCCATTATAACAACGGACAAGATTGATTTATGAAGGAACGATGACATTGCGGAGAATTGTGAAGACCTCAGCCGATCCGCCCGGTGATGTACGCCTCGGTCCGGGGGTCGTTTGGTTTGGTGAAGAGAATCTCGGTCGGGCTGAACTCGACGACGATCCCGGTGCGCTGGGTGTTGCCGTTCGAGGCTTCGTCGAGCATCATGCAGGCGGTCATGTCGCTGACCCGGCGGGCTTGCTGCATGTTGTGGGTGACGATGACGATCGTGTAATCGGCTTTCAGGTCGTCCATCAGGTCTTCGACCCGGGCGGTCGAGATCGGGTCGAGCGCCGAGCAGGGTTCGTCCATCAGGATCACCTCGGGCTCGACGGCCAGAGTCCGGGCGATGCAGAGCCGCTGTTGCTGACCGCCGGAAAGCTCCAGGCCCGACCGGTGGAGCTTCCCCTTCACCTCGTCCCAGAGCGCGGCGCGGCGGAGCGACTTCTCGACCAGGTCGTCCATGTCCCCTTTGTAGCCGTTGATCCGTGCTCCCCAGGCGACGTTCTGGTAGATGCTTTTCGGAAACGGGTTCGGCTTCTGGAAGACCATCCCGATCCGCCGACGGAGCGCGACGGCGTCGACCCCCTGGGCGGCGATGTCGTCGCCGTCGAAGGTGATTCGACCTTCCATCCGGGCTCCGGCCACGAGGTCGTTCATCCGGTTGAAGCAGCGAAGCAACGTGCTCTTGCCACAGCCCGACGGACCGATCATCGCGGTGATCCGGTTGCGGGGGATGGCGATGGTGATCTCCTTGAGCGCCAGCGACGTCCCGTACCAGACCGAGAGTTGCTCGGTCGTGAGGATCGAGGGATCGCCCGGCGAAGGGCCGGCGGGCGCGGCGGCGGCGGCGACGGTTTCGGAGACGCTCATGGTCGGGTCAGCCTCGGGACGAACGGGCATAACGGTTCCGGATCACGATCGCCGTGGCGTTCATGGTCAGCAAGAGAGCGAGCAGGAGCAAGATCCCGCCGGCGGCGACCGCCTGGTATTTCGGGTCGGGTTCTTTGGCGTAGTTGTAAATCTCGACCGGTAAAGCGGTATAGCGGCTCGACGGTCCTTTCGGCAATCGCAAGATCGAACCGGCCGCCCCGACCATCAAGAGCGGCGCAGTCTCGCCGATCGCTCGCGACAGGGCCAGGATGACGCCGGTCAGGATGCCGGGTAAGGCCGAAGGCAGAACGTGGTCGCGAACCACCTGCCAGCGGCTGGCCCCCAGCGCCATCGCCGCCTGTCGGAGCGAATTCGGGACCGTCCGGAGCGCTTCCTGCGTCGCGATCACGATCACCGGCAGGATCAAGAGCCCCAGCGTCAGACCACCGGCCCAGAGCGTCGGGCCAAACGCCAGGTTCTTGTAGCCGAACGCCCGGACGAACAGAGCCAGGCCGAGAATCCCGTAGACGATCGAGGGAACACCGGCCAGGTTGGCGATATTGAGCTGGATAATCCGCCGGATTCGACCAGCCGAGACATATTCTTCGAGAAACACCGCCGCTCCGATCCCAACCGGGATCGAGAACGCCGCCACCAAGCCCAGGAGCCAGAGGCTTCCCACCACCCCGGCCCGGAACCCAGCCGACTCGGGAGTCGAGGACTGCATCGAGGTCAGCAGGTGCCCCAGCGTCCCCAGGACCGATCCCCCTTGCGAGCCGCGGATCACCGCCGCGACGACGGCGCCGAGCAGGATCGACAGGACCACGACGCCGGTCGAGGTCGCGACCAGGCAGGCCAGGCCGAAAATCGGGCCGAGAATCCGCCGGGACTGTCGTTCCGGCTCATAACTGGGCGAGAGCGGCGCGGGGGTCACTGGTAGACCTCGCGATAGCGGCGCAAAACGAACCCAGAGATCACGTTCAGCGTCAGGGTGATCACGAACAAGGCCATTCCGACGGCGAACAGCGACAGGTATTCGGGCGATCCGGCCGAGGCCTCGCCGCTGGTCACTCCGACAATGTACGCGGTCATCGTCTCGATCGAGGTCAGCGGGTTGAAGGTCAGTTGGGGCCGGAGCCCGGCGGCGAGGACGACCGCCATCGTCTCGCCGATCGCCCGGCTGATCGCCAGGATGAACGACGAGACCACTCCCGAAAGCCCGGCCGGCAGGACAATCCGCGTCGAGACCTCGAACTTGGTCGCCCCGAGCCCGTAAGCCGCCTCTCTGAGACCTCGAGGGACCGCCGAGAGCACGTCCTCGCTGAGTGAGGAGACCATCGGGATGATCATCACCCCCACGACAATGCAGGCGCTCAGTGCGTTGAACGTCTCGACCTGAAGTCCGATCGGTTCGAGAATCCCCTTCAACGCCGGCGTGACCAGCAGTAGCGCCAGATAACCATAGACGATCGTCGGAATCCCCGCGAGCAGTTCCAGGGTTGGCTTGAGGACCGCCCGGAGTTTTCTCGGTGCGTATTCGCTCAGATAGATCGCGCTGAGCAAGCCGATCGGCAAGGCGATCAGCGACGACCCGATCGCGATCAGCATCGTCCCCCAGATCAGCGGGAGGATTCCGAACCGAGGCGGAACCGCTTCCGGTTCGAGCTGGGTTCCGCAGATAAATTCGAGAATCGACTCGCCGGTCGCCCGAAAGAAGTGGATCGTCTCCGACCCGAGAACCAGAACGATCCCCGCCGTCGTGATGACCGTGATGGCCGCGCAACCGAACAGGAACGCCATGACCAGCCCCTCCTGGACCGAGCGCAGCGGCGTTGCGCCGGCCCAGAGTGGCGGAGGAGCGTTGGCCATGTCATCCAGCAGACTCTTGCTCACGGTCAAACGGCTTTCAGAGGAGAAGAATGGGGGGATAACGGAGTTGGATTCCGCGATCTCTGATCCGCGAGTCTACCCTTCAGGCGGCCGGGGACTTCGCGCCGCCCAGGGTTTCGAGGGTCGCCTTGTTCGCCTTTTGATCTTCGTCGGTCGGCGAGACGTATTTGGCCTTGATCGCCAGGTCGCTGATGTGCTCGAGATAGTACTTGACGAAGGCCGCGACCCCCTTGCGGCGATAGGCCGACTTTTTCACGTAGATAAAGAGCGGTCGCGACAGGGGGGCGTAAGTTTTGTCGAGGATCGTCTCGGGCGAAGGGAAGATCGCCGGGGCATCCTTGTCTTTCTTGACCGCGAGTGCCTTCAAGTCGGAGACGTTCGCCTTGTAGTAGGCGTAGCCGAAGTAGCCGATCCCGTCGGGATCTCCAGCGACACCGCGAACCAGGGTATTGTCGTCCGAGCTGGGCTGGACGTCCTTGCGCTGGCTCTTGGCCTTGCCGACGATCGCCTCGGTGAAGAACTCGAAGGTTCCCGACTTGTCGTCGGGACTGTAGAGCTTGATCTCGCGAGCCGGCCACGAGTCGTCGAGGTCTTTCCAGGTCTTGACCTTGCTGTCGGGCTCCCAGAGCTTCTTGAGTTGCTCGACGCTCAGCTCCTTCACGAAGTCGTTCTTGGGGTTCACGACGACGGTGATCCCGTCGTAACCAACCAGGAACCGGACCCAGGCAATCCCCTGAGCGTTGGCCTTGGTTTCTTCGTCGGCCTTGGCCGGGCGCGAGGCATCGACGATGTCGACCTCGTTCTGGAGGTACTTGGCGAAGCCGCCGGAGGTTCCCGAGTTGCCGACCACGACGTCGACATCGTGTTCGATCTTGGAAAACTCTTCCTGGGCGGCCTTGCTGATCCGGAAGACCGTGCTTGAGCCGTCGACGACGACCGCCGTGGTATCCGCGGCTGACTCGCCATTCGGATTCGACGGAGTTTGTGCGGGATCGCCACAACCAGGGACGACCGAGGCGAGCGGCAGCAGAGCCAGCGCGACCATCATCTTCGAAAAGCCAGCACGATATCGAGCGGTGACGGCCATGAGTTCAATCTCGGAGGAAAAAGGAGCCGGCAATCGTCAGCCAGTACAGGTCAATGGCAGGGAGAACACCTAATCTACCAAGAGATTATGAGGTTTTCGTGAAGCCTGATGGTTTTCGTCGAGAATCCCGCGCGATTCACGACTTTGTTTGATACCGGGGGAGCAAGACCGTGAACCGGGTCCCTTCGCCCAGACGGCTATCGACGGTGATCTCGCCGCCGATCGACTGGATCAGGTGCTTGACGATCGACAGGCCCAGGCCGGTCCCGCCCATCTCGCGACTCCGGGCTTTATCGACCCGATAGAACCGTTCAAAGACCCGAGGAAGGTCGTCGCGAGGGATGCCGATCCCCGAATCGGCGACGGCGACGACCACCGCCGCTTCGGTCGTCTGGCAGATCACGTGAACCCAGCCGCCGGCCGGTGTGTACTTGATCGCGTTATCGATCAGGTTGTCAAGTATCTGGTGGACCGCCTCCTCGTCGGCGACGACGAGAATTGACTCGTCGACCGGGCCAAGGTCGAGTTTCAGGTCCAGTTCCTTTCCCTCGGCCCGGCCGACATGGGTCTCGATACAGGTCTCGACCACGGCCGAGACGGCCAGCGGACCGTGATGGAATACCTCGTGCCCCGACTCCAGCCGGGCCAGGCTCAGAAGGTCGAGGATCAACTGGTTGAGCCGATCGGCCTGCTCCTCGATCCGATTGAGGAACCGGACGTTGACCGCTTCGTCGTGCAAGGCCCAGTCGAGCAGGGTCTCGGTATACGCCTTGATCGAGGCCAGCGGCGTCTTGAGTTCGTGCGAGACGTTGGCGACGAAGTCTTGACGCATCCGTTCGAGCCGACGGAGTTCGGTGACGTCGTGGAAGACCAGGACCGCTCCGGTCGGCGGCGAGCCCGGCAAGAGCGAGCCGTGGACGGCCAGCACCCGAGGGAGCGACCGGGGCATGACGTCCCGGCTAGGCACGACGATCTCGCCGCGATAGGTCTCGGGACCGGTGAGCGTGGCGTCGACCGCTTCCTGGAACCTTGGGCTCCGGATCAGTTCGGGGACGAGCCGGCCGACGGCTTGAGGCCCCAGTCCAAACAGGAAATCCGCGCTTTTGTTGGCGAACAGGAGTCGGCGCCTGGCGTCGATGGCGATCACCCCCTCGGCCATCCCGCCCAGAACAACCCGAAGTTGCTCGATGTCGCTGCTCAGCCGCTCGACCTTCGCCTGATGTTCGGGAATCAGGGCGTCGAACGTCCGGGCGAGCCGCCCGAGCGAGCCGGAAACCCGCGTGTTTGTCGGCCGGACCGGACGCCCTTCGCCCAGGGCGACGAGACCACGCTCCAGCTCGCGAATCACCGACCGACGATGCGCGAGGACCCGCGACGCCCAGCCCGCCACGATCAAGGCGACAATCGCCCCGGAGATTCCCCAGGTCCAGCCGCCCATCCTCCGGCCACCTCTTGCGAACCGACTCGGAAACCGATCAAGCCCGTGGAGTCCAATAGTATTGAGAGCGAAACCGATCCGGTCAAGCGAGGCGATTCGGCCGACGGGGGGCAAGGGGTGTCCCAATTTTCTGGTGGTCTCTGGTCGATCCTGGACTCGGGCATCGCGAAAACTCCCTCTGGAGTGCGAGAGCTTGCTCTCGCTTTGCTTCGTGGAGCTTGCTCCACGGTCCTGGCCCGGAAACCGTTGGCCGAGTCACCCGGGCTCGGAGCAAGCTCCGGTCGCCAGAGCGAGAGCAAGCTCTCGCACTCCAGATTCGATAAGAGACCACCAGAAAATCCGGGCACACCCGACCGGTACAACCGATTCATGGGCTTGGATGCTTGTCGAGTTCCAGACTCAGCGGTAAGAGGCAGGTCTTGCATGGAACGTAACCCCGGGCCACGGCGGTCCGGGCGTCTCCGACCGGAACCATTCGCGATTCGGGGATCTTGCGAAGATGCGAGCATTTCTCCAGGTGGATTTTCCGGTCGGTCGTCTTCTGTACGAAGAAAACCGGCAGATTCCATGAGTCGGGAACCGGCGTTTCCGTGGGTCCGACCGGTTTCAGAACGGTTCGCTTCGTCTCGGTCGGAACCGGTTCGGGCTTCGGAGCGACCACGACGGTCTGTTCCTCGGCTCGCTTCGGTTCCATCCGGTTCGCGGTCGGTTTCGAGGGGCTTTCGCCGGTCGCGAGCCGGTTTCCGGCCTGGTCCGGATTGCGAGTGAGCAACTGGAACCCGAAGGCCAGGCAGAGAATTGCGCAGAGACTGGCCAGGGCGATGGATGGCCGTTTGCCGACCAGGCGCGAACGGTTCGCTGGTGACGACTCGGGCTGTTGCCGACCGAGGTAGCGATTCAGCGACATGGCGAGCGCGACGGCGGTGGGGTATCGGGCGTCGGGGTCGAAGGCGAGTGCCTTCATGCAGATCCGGTCGAGTTCGAGCGGGACCGCCCGGTCGACCGACCGCGGAGTGGGTGGAATGGCGATCCGGCTGGATCGCCAGAGCGGCGCGCCGCTGGGAACCTCCGACGGTCGTTTGCCGCAGATCAGCTCGTAGAGAATCACGCCCAGGCTGTAGACATCGCTCCGGGCATCGGCCTCGTGAGCCCGACCGGCGGCGGCCTCGGGGCTCATGTACATCGGTGTGCCGAGAACGGTCCCTTCCATCGTCAGTTCGGAGTCGAGGTCGATCCGTCGGGCGAGGCCGAAGTCGGTCAATCGAGCCCGTCCGGAGTCGTCGATCAGGATGTTCGCCGGCTTCAGGTCGCGGTGAAAAACTCCCCGCTGATGCGCATGATCCAGCGCCAGGGCGAGGTCGCGAATGATCCGGACCGAGTATTCGATGGTCGGCCGATCGCGATCGCGGATGACCGAGAGGGTCTGACCGGAGACGAGTTGATAGGCGATCCAGCAGCGGCCCTCGTCGCAACCGGCGTCATGAAGTCCAACGATGTGGGGATGGTCGAGCCTGGCCGCCGCTCGGGCCTCGCGCAAGAAGCGTTCGAGCGCCTTGTTATTGAGCCGGTTGGGCTTGAGCACCTTGAGCGCGACGTCGCGTTCGAGGTGCGGGTCGAACGCCCGGAAGACCCGGCCGTAACCCCCTTCGCCCAGCGGCTCGCGGACAATGAACCGGCCGACCTGGCCGGGCGTCTCGATCGCCGGCGAATCGATTCGAGGAGTCTGGGCGTCGGGCAAGAGCGGTGGCGGCGAGACGAACCCCTCACTGGTCGAAAGGTCCCGGTCCGAGCGCGCCGGCTCGACCGGACATCCGCAATACGGACAGCTCGCCTGGTGAGAAAAGTCGCCGCCGCTGGAGAGTTCGAGACTCTGGAGACAAGCGACGCAAACCGTTCGGACTGGAAGTCCCATTGTGCCGCTCCCTGGATGACTGACGGTTCGCCGGGCCTACCCTGGGTCTCCCGAAGCAACCGTAGAACAAGGGGCGACATTGTCAAAACAAGCCGTCGACACAAAAACCTCGGGCTGATCGCGAGATCAGTCCGAGGTTTGCGTTGCGACGGTCTCGATTGCCGGCACCGCTCAGGACTGGTGGCGACGGAGCGTGAAATCGAGGTTGCTCGATGGAATTCCCTGGCTTCGCGAGTCGAGGGAGTGCGGACGGATCGCCAGTTTCTCGGGGCGAGTCGAATGGTCGTCGTCAACGTCGTCGGCTGGCTCGTTGTGGGCTCGATCGAACCGGGCGTTCGCGAAGATCAGGTCGGAGTCCTCGTCCTCATCGCTTTCGTCGGCTTCGGTCGCGCGGAGCCGACGCGAGAGGACCACCTGGTTCATGATCTTCTGGAGCTTCTCGGGAATCGTCAGATCCTTGAAGTCGATCCCGGAGACTTTCAGACCGTAAGTCGTCGCCGACTCCTGGACCTGGCGGAGCAGTTCCTCGCCGATCTCGTCGCGAGCGATCAGGACTTCTTCCAGGCTCATCCCCCGGAGAATCCGTCGGGCGGCGGTCTGCGCCTCGGCGTAGAGTCGTTCCTCGAAGCTCTTGACCTCGTGCAAGGCGGCGACCGGGTCTTCGACCCGGAACTGGACGACGAAGCTCGACGAGATCGTCACGCCGTCGGCCGTCAGCACGTCCTGAACCACGATGGTCCGGTCGCGCCCGCGAATATCGACCAGGATCACCTCGACCTTCGGGGCCTTCGCTCCGAAGAACGCGGCCAGCCTTGAAGGCGGCCGAGGAATCTGGAACCGGCCCGCCGGCAAGATCTCCCGAAACATCCCATCCTCGTAGAGCAACCCCCGATGGGTATCCTTGATGATCAACGAGTCGTGACGGCTCATGGAGGAATCCTTTCCGGATGGGAATCTCTGGTAAGCGATCGCAGGGGGAGGGGTTCGACCTTGAGCCCTGTGGCGATCGACCAAAGACCTGACGCTCAACGAAATGGGGTCGCGGATTTGAAGGAGTCGTAAATACGTTCGAAAACGCTCAAAGAATGACGACGCCAAAAATGGATTCAACCAAAAAATCCAGAAGGCGTCACACATCGACGTCCGCTCGCCTCTCAAACGACCCGGACGCAGAGTCTAACCAGCGAGAAATTCCACCGCAAGCGGCTACTTATCCCAAAAACCAGTGATTTTTCCCATGGAATCAAACGTGATTGCAGGCATGCTTTGGGTTCGTCTCGATTTCCGCGCAGAAGATATCAACCATGTCTTCGCCTCCATGTTCGGGGTTGCCGATGAGCCGTTGCCCTCGCATGTCGACGACCCAATCCATCGATTCGAGGGGGATCTGGCCAATAATCACGGGGAGATGGTCGGCGATTCCCGAGACGTCGACGACACAGTCGCGCCCCTGGACCGTGAGCCGCACCGCCCGGTAGCAAATGATCGGAATCTCGCCGGAGATCGTCCTCGCGGATGGATTCTCTGGAGTGCGAGAGCTTGCTCTCGGTCTGCTTCGGGGAGCTTGCTCCACGGTCCTGGTCCAGAGACCGTTGGCCATGTCACTCGGGCTCGGAGCAAGCTCCGGTCGCCAGAGCGAGAGCAAGCTCTCGCACTCCAGATAGAGACTTCGTCGGAAGCTCCAGGACAGGTAGACCAAAGACCACAAGAAAATCTGGCCGTACGCAGTGGCTTTGATTCGAGAATTCGGACGTTCCGAGGATCGCAAACTGTCGAGAGCGTGGCTATTCTGGAGTGTCTAACAACCGATGGTTCCGGCTTTGGGAAGGGTTTGGCTCATGATCGAACGAGGGGGCGGGGGGAATCGCGGCGAGAACCGACCACCCGCCAAGGGGCGAGGGGGCCGACCGGCCGCCCCCGGGCGAAAACCGAACGCCAGCGGCGCCCGAGGTGGAGCGTCGTATCGGGGAGGCCTGGGCCTGAAGCGGCTCGGCGGCGACGACTTCGTTCTGATCCACCCCAAGTGTGTCCGCGAGATGGAGCTCGACTACGAGGAAGGGATCGAACTCCGCAAGGCCGGCGATCCCGAAGCCGCCCGCGACGCCTTGCGCTTTGCCCTCCAGGGGTGCGGCGACAACATCTGGGTCCACGTCGCGCTGGGCCGGATCGCGCTCGAAGAATTCAAGGACCCGAGTCTGGCCCGAGGGCACTTCGGCTACGCCTACGAACTGGCCGAAAAAGCCATACCCCGCGACTTCGCCGCCCGGTTGCCCAAAGAGCATCCCTCGAACCGACCGCTCTACGACGCGATGGACGGGCTGATCACCTGTCACGAAGCTCTGGGAGCCGCCGACCTCGCCACCGAGTTGAAGCGGAAGCGGGCTTTGTGGTCGAGACCGCTGGGTCCTCGCTGACCCTGTGAATTTCTTGTCGGGTGTGTCGAGGCGTCGAAGACGCACCGAATGCGGAGACGTTTACTCTGTCGATGCGTCTTCGACGCCTCGACACAACCGACAGATTGGTTGCGGCGTAGCCTCGCGACGAGTCAGTATGGCACCTCCCGGAAATCTGGGCACACTGATTTTTGTAGATTCGACAAAACCGGCGTCGTCGTCCGACGTTAGGTTTCGACTTGAGAACTTTTCGGCTTGCGAGGATTTGGTGATCGGGATAATGTCCCCCGCACAAGGCACGGAGCGAATGGAGTCGCCCCGGAATCGACCTCCTTCACGGACGTCGAACCACGCTGCTCAGGACGAGGAAATGGGTCTGCCGTGCGATATGTCTCCGCCACTCGACCACGCTCGAAATCACTCGACCGGGAAACCGGCACGATGATCGTTCGACCGTTCGAGAATGGCGTCGAGATCCTCGCCCCGGCGAAGCTTAACCTGTTCCTGGAAATCACCGGGAAGCGGGCCGACGGCTATCACGACCTCGAATCGCTGATGGTGACGGTCGACCTCCACGATACACTGACGTTTCACGACGACCCCTCGGGCCAGATCACCCTGGTTTGCGACGACCCGAGCTTGCCGACCGGCCCGGAAAATCTGGTGGTCAAAGCCGCCGAGCGTCTCAAAGCCGAAACAAGATCCAACCGAGGGTCGAGGATCGCACTCAAGAAGGTTATTCCCGCTCAAGCGGGCCTGGCGGGGGGTTCGTCCGACGCCGCCGCCACGCTTGAAGGTCTGAATCGACTGTGGAACCTGAACGCGAGCCCCGAACTGCTGGATCAGGTCGCCGCGACGGTCGGCTCCGATGTCGCCTTCTTCCGGCAAGGCCCGTGCGCTGTCTGTCGGGGTCGAGGCGAGATCGTCGAGGCCTGGCCGATCTTCGAGCCGCTGCACTTTGTCTTGATCTGCCCGCCGGTCGGGGTTTCGACGGCGGACGTTTATCGGAACCTGGTTGTTCCCGAAGCGCCCCGGTCGATCGGCCCGATTCTCGAAGCTCTCGAAGCGAGCGATCTCGGATCGCTGGGACGCCACCTGTTCAACCGACTCCAACCGGTCGCGGAATCTCTGGAGCCGTCCCTCGGGGCGCTCCGGGATGCCTTGGCCCTGCTTGCCGACCCGTCGCTGGACGGGTCCTTGATGAGCGGAAGCGGCTCAGCCTATTTCGGCCTGGCCAGCGACCGCGACGCGGCGGAGGATGCCGCGCGACGTCTTGCAACGCTCGGACTGGGACGAGTCCGGGTCGTCACCTGCGACCCTTGAGCCGACAGAGAACGCCACGTAAAGGAGTACTGGCTGTGGAAATCACCGAAGTTCGCATCAAGCTCATGGAAGACAACTCGGGCAGCAACGAGCGCCTCCAGGCGTTCTGTAGCATCACGTTTGACGACATGTTCGTCATTCGTGACCTCAAGATCATTGAAGGGGCCAAGGGCTTCTTCGCGGCCATGCCCTCCCGGAAGTTGACCG
>JAJYCH010000792.1 GCA_021778575.1 Planctomycetota bacterium | reverse complement strand
CGAACTGAAGTGTGGTACTCTCGGACATGGACCAGTCCTCCCGGTGTCGGCTCTGCGCTGAACGTAACGAACGTTCAGAGTAACCCACGATGGCGTGAGCGACTGGTCCAACCATTTTCTCTACTTTTGGAACGGATGCGGCGGCGCCGCGCTACGAGTTGCCATAAACTTCTGCCAGCCAACGAGAAAATCGAAGCTAACGATGTCGGGCGGGCTCGGCCCACCATCTTCAATTCGTTGGTGGGCCGAGCCCTCCCGACATCGGGGAATTCTTGCGGTCCCGCCGCGTTCCGGAGTCGATGGGCGGCTCAGGCCCACTTCCCGTGAACGAATTCGCCCCGGAACATGGTTCCGACGACCGGCAAATCGCTCGACAGCAATAACTCGTGCGGATCGGACTCGTCGCGATCAGGCAGACTGACGACCGCCAGGTCCGCCGATTTGCCGGCCTTCAGGCTCCCGGTGATGTGGTCCGAACGGAGCGCCCAGGCCCCGAACAGGGTCGCCATCGTCAGAAGCAACTCCCCCCTCGCGGTGCCGTCGATCCGGTGAAGGTAACGGATCTCGTCGAGGATGCTCAAGCTTGGCGAGGAAGCCAGGCTATCGGTTCCGAGACAGACGACGATTCCGCGTTCGAGCATGGCTCGATAAGGGTGCGGAGCGTGACCGAACCGGGCGTGGGTCCTTGGGCAGTACGCGATCGCGACGCGCTGGCCTTGAGGCGCGGCTTCGGGGCGAAACTGCCAGAATTCGGAGGGGTCGAGATAGTTTCCGTGGGCGACGATCCAGTCGGCCTGTCGGAGGTCGCCCCGGCGGATGTAGTCGGCGGGGCGGGCACCGATCGGCTCCCAGTCGTCGTCCCAGGCTCCCAGGTCGTCGAGAAACCGGCGGAGCGGCCCGGTTCGCGATTCGAGCAACTCCAGTTCCTCGGGCATCTCGGCCAGGTGAGTCGAGAGCGGAAGCTTGCTGATCGCGGCTCGCTGATAGAGCCAGCCGGCCGTGCTGTAGGGGGCGTGGGGACTCAGACCGGGGCGGGTTTTGGGGTCGGGGTCGTCGTTCTTGACGGTCGCCAGCCACTCGAACGCCGCGCCGCTGGTCTCCATTCCTCGGAGCCGCTTGAGGCCGATGAGTTCATGAAAAACGACGCCCCGGATGGGTGAGGCGGCGACGGCTTCCCAGCTCTGTCCGTTCGAGGTCGTGTCGGCCAGCAGAGTTGTTCCGGCCTCGATGCCGGCCGCGACGTTCGTCCAGGCGGATTCGGCCCCGGTCCCCGATCGCCGGCTCATGACGACTCGCCGGAGCCATTCCACCTCGTTCTCCGGGCCATCGGCGTTGGCTGGTTCGAGCGGGTCGAGATCAAGATGGGTGTGGGCGTTGACGAATCCGGGAGTGATCGCCGCGTTGCCGAGATCGAGGTCGATCGCCCCGCCGGTGGCGGCGGGACCGACCCGGACGATCCGCCCCTCGGCGATGGAAACCGCTCCGTCGAGAATTGGCGGCCCTTCCACCGGGAACACATAGCGGGCGGCCAGCGTGATCATCGTCACCTCATCATCCGGACAAGTCGTTGAGAGAGTCGGGACCGCCCAGCCTGGTCCGATCGCCGCTCCGCCAGATCATCACGAGCAAGACCAGCGAGATCAAAGCGGAGACAACCAGGACAGCAGGGCGGTAAACCGCGTCGGTTTGATCGCGCAAGAGCCAGGACGAGAGGGGCTTCAGTTCGGGATACCTGGTCGCCTCCACGGTCAACAACGCGAGCGAATTATTGATCAGGTGGAACAGAACGCCGGGCCAGAGACTCCGGGACCGAACGGCGATCAAGCCGATGGCCAGGCCGAGAATCGTCGCTCCAAAAAGCTGGACAAAGAGACTCTGGAGCACGTGAAAGATCCCGAACAGCAACGCCGAGAACACAATGGCCGTGCCGGTTTTGTAGGATCGCTGCAAACCGGTGAGAATATAACCGCGAAAGGCCACTTCCTCGGTGATCGCGGGCATCACGGCAAAGATCAGAAGTCCCACCCCCAGGTTCGGAATCTGCTTGCCCAGCTCAGCGAGAATCGACTGGACCCCCTGAGAGATCGGAAAGAGCTTCTCGACGTGGAACGCGACCTCGCGGACGATCGGGTTGAGCGCCACGGCCAGGGCCGCCGCGAGGATCAACTCGCTTCCCTTCGGCCATCGAAGCCGGAGCGTCTGCCGGGGGTCGGACGTGAGCAGGAACGACAGGACCACCGGCGGGCCGAGGATGAACAAGAGGTGGCCGAGAACCATCCCCTTCAGCGGCGAAGTCATCCCGCCCAGACGCATCGAGAACCACGCCAGGCTCAGCATCGACGCGAAGCAGAAGAGGGCCGACCCCGCGCCTGGGGTCGGCTCGCGGTCGCGGACCAGGTGCCTGAGCCAGGCGACGAGGTTGAACCGCTCGGCCTCGCGAAACAGGACGTCCTCGCGTTGAAACTGGTCGATCGCCCAGCGCAGGGCGACGGCGGCGTAGATCAGGGTGGGGACGAGCACGGGGAGGAAAAACTGGGCGGCCGTGTCGTAATTGCCCATGATCAGGGCGCGGAGCAAAAGGGCGACCCCCGTGATGGGCAAGAGGCTGTTGAACAGATTGAGCTCGATCTCGGGCGAGAGGGTCAGGAAGACGAGCGGCAGGCAGATCATATAAAGGGGCGTCATATAATATTGCCCCTCTTTCATGCTACGGGCCAGGACGGCCAGGGCCAGGCAGACAGCGCTAAAAAACGCCGCGAGCGGGATCAGGAGGAAGAGCATCCAGAACGCCGATTGAGGAGTTGGCGCCGCGAACGACGCGGCGATCGCTCGACG
>JAJYCH010000791.1 GCA_021778575.1 Planctomycetota bacterium | reverse complement strand
CGAGCCAGAGCAACTCCCGCGACGACGGCGATGCTTCCCAGAGCGTCGAATCGATAATCCCAGGCCGTGGCCAACAGCGCGGCCGACCCGGTCTTGCGCGCCACCTTCCGGGCGTAACGATAGAGCCCTTCCTGAAGGATCGCCCCGCACATCGCGATGACCAGCGTGAAGGCCGAGGGGACCACCGGATCGACGCCGATCGTCCCGATCGCCTCACGACCGATCCCCAGCGCCAGGAGGATCAGCATCACCGCGACCCCCGCTCCGGCAACCGCCTCGAATCGGGCGTGGCCATAGGGGTGCTCGTTGTCGGCCGGTCGCTGGGCAACCAGCAAAGCGCCCAGCAAGGCGGTGGAGATCGCCGCGTCGACCAGCGAGTGGACCGCGTCCGACACCAGCGCGAGCGAGTGCCCGAAAATGCCGCCAAGCAACTTCACCAGGCCCAGTAACAGGCTGACGGCGATTCCCCAGGCCGCCGCTCGCCGGGCCTGGCGGTAAAGATCCCGACGGGTCAACAAAACTTCGACTCCGGTCAGGACAGGAGAAATCTCGGATGACACATTCCCGATTTCCGCCGGCGCGGGACTGATGGTCCAGGCTTACGGATCGTCATCAACAAGTCGGTGCGATCAGAAATCAGCGCTTCGGCGGTGCCGCGACCTCGGGGATCTTGGGCGGTGGCTGGGCGGCCTGCTTTTCCCAGACCGGAATCTGCTTGACGAGCGATTCTTTGACCGGACCGGGAAGTTTCTTGTCGAGGTGCGGGGTCATCCCGTCGAGGATCAGCGCCTGGTTCGCCTCGAAAACGGCGTCCTTGAACATCCCGATCTCGGCACTGGCCACGGCCAGGTCGGCACGAGCCAGGGCGCTTGTCGGGTAAATCTGGGTGATCTTCCGGTCGGCTCGGACCACGGTGCTTTTCAGTCGCAAGAGCTCGATCGCCTGGGCGGAATCGGGCAGATTCTGGAGGATCGCCCGGGCATAGCGGGCTTGAAGCCGGCGGAGATTGAGGTTGTTCGGGTTCCGCTGAGTCGCGTCGAGAGCGATCGAGAGAACCTCGTTGACCCGGACCCAGACCGGCTCCTTCCGGTTCAAGCCTTCGGGCGAGCGCCAGTACTGATATTCGAGATTCGCCAGGCCGATGAAGGGCTGGAGGTTATAGCGGTCGGCCTCGATCGCGTCGAGATACGCCCGGCGGGCGATCTCGAAGGCGGGCGGCTTGAGTCGCATCGCGGCGTCGGCTCGCTCGCGCTCGTACTCCGACTTCCAGAACGGCGTGACCGCGCCATAGAACGTCCCCGCCAGCGCGGCCCAGACGCAAGCCAGTCCCACGGTGGGCCAGAGACTCGAAATTTCTTGGAGCCGGCCACACGGGCGATCCTCGCGGAGGTTCAACCCGATCGCCAGAAAGACCCAGAGCACCATCGCCACCGACGGCATGCCGATCCCACCCGCCGCGAGCAGGTTGATCGCCAGGGCCAGTATGCCCACCCCCAACCCGGCCGCCGGAATCGGCCGCCGCTGCCAGAGGGCTGAACCGAGAGCGACGGCCAGCGCCCAACCCAGTCCCAGAATCAACCAGCGTTCCAGGAGCTGTCCTTCAACCATCGGGTTGAGCTTGCCGAACGTCCAGACACCGATCCATCCCAGTCCCGCGATCGCGACCAACCAACCGGTCCCCGAAGCCCTGACGCTTCGAGCTGTCGCGGGCTCGATCGTTGAATCGAAGATCTCGTCGGGAGACCCCCGGCTCGGACCGAGGATCTCGCGCAGGCCGATGCCGATCGAAGCCAGGAGGGCCAGCATCGCGAACAGACCGGACGAGGCCCAGACTTCGAGAAGCATGTTGTGCGGGTCCAGCACCTCCTCGCTCGCCTGGGGCAGCTTGTGTCGCAGATAAGGCAGCGCGAAGTTGGCCGGACCGACACCCTTCCAGAATGCCTGCGGAGTTCCGATCGAATCGGTCACGGGTTGCGCGCCGGGCAGGGGGGACTGATCGACCGCGGCGAACGGCGAGGGAGCGTTGGTGATCACACCCCAGGCTCCAACCCAGTACTCCCACCGATACCGGAGCGACAGGGTGGCCTGAGTGATCACCTGGCGGTCGAGCTGGCGGGTGGCGACTCCGGCGGCGACCAGACCGCCGAGCAGGATCGCCAGAGTCACGCCGGCGATTGCCAGAACGCGCCTTGGCACCAGCTTCCGAGCGCGCCAGGCCAGGATCAAGAGAGCGACCCCCAGGCCAATCCAGGCCGCGCGGCTCTTGGTCAGCAGGAAGCAGACCAGCATCAAGACGCCGGGAACCGCCGCCATCACCAGGGCAACCAGGCCCGATCCTCGGGACTTCCCGTCGCGTCGGAGATTTTCGAGCCCGACCGCGAAACAGAGTGCCAGCGGACCGACCAGAAACCCCGCCAGCGAATTTGCCAGCGAGAAAGTCGAAAAGATCTCGTTCGAGTACATCAGTCGCTGACGGAGCGCCTCGGCCGAGGGACTGCCGGGCTCGATCCCCATCCGGCGGAGCACCAGGTCGGGATTCGTGAGAAACAGCTTGCGAAGCGCCGGAATCTCGACCGGAAGTTGATAGAGCCCGTACGCCGAGAGGGCAACCGCCGTCGCCACGACGACTCCAGCGAGCGCGGCGGATTCGGCTCGGCTCCGGGGAAGGTTCCGGACGATCAGGTAGAGCAACCCGAGTCCACCCCATTCCCAGGCCATCGTGATCGCCGGTCGGCGTTCGGCCGCCTGCGAAGTGCTCAAGGCCACCAGCATCATCAAGGTGATGACCGCAGCATCGGCCCAAGACCAGCGAAATTTGAAGGTTCCGGCCAACAGGTTCGC
>JAJYCH010000790.1 GCA_021778575.1 Planctomycetota bacterium | reverse complement strand
ACCTGGCCGAGGCCACCGCCAAGCCTTGATGAGAGAGGGGTAAGGTCGATTCTTGATTTCAAACCGGGATCTTGCCCCCTTTTCGACCTCGGGACCGGTCGGAGCTTGGCCAGGTGTCTTACCCGGGCAATTACCGCTGACACCTCGCGATGTTGTATGGTAACAGGGGAACACCGGCCGCTTGACTTGGCGGGCCGGTCCTTATACTTTCGGACGGGTCGAAGCTCCGGGCTCCGCTTTGCCCTCTGTCCGACGATGGCCGCCCCTTCTCGTTATTTTGAGCGGATCGATGATCGTCCAGAAACTCCGCGAGATCCAGCATCGATTCGGTTGGCTCCCGGAGCGCGAGCTTCGCGAGCTCTCGGTCGCGACCGAGACGCCGCTGCACCGGATTCATGAGGTCGCCAGCTTCTTCCCTCACTACCGGCTGGAAAAAGGGCCGACGGTCCACGTCGCGGTCTGTCGCGACATGGCCTGCCATCTCCACGGAGCCCCGGCGCTCCAGCAATCCTTGACCCGGTTCGCCAGCGAGATCGGCGGCCAGGAGATCGAGGTGACCGGCGTGTCCTGTCTGGGCCAGTGCGATAGCACGCCGGCCCTGGCGGTCAATGACTCCTGTTTCTGGGGAATCTCGGCCTCGGAGATTCGCTCCAAGATCCGCTCGGCACTGGACGAGAAGCCGCTCCACCAGCAGCAGGGGGACCGATCGCCCCTGGGCTGGCACATCGACATTTACGACGGTCAGCCGCGTTACGAGGCGATCCGGTTCCTGGTCAGCGATGTCGAAGGAGGCCCGTCGCTCGAACATCGCCGCGACCAGGTGATCGAAGCCTTGAAGGTCTCGAACCTCCGGGGGATGGGCGGAGCCGGGTTCCCGACGCACCTGAAGTGGGGAAGCGTCCGGTCGCAGCCCGGCCCCGAGAAATTCGTCGTCTGCAACGCCGACGAAAGCGAGCCGGGAACCTTCAAGGATCGCGAACTCCTCCGGCGGACGCCGTACCTGCTGGTCGAGGGGATGGTCCTCGCCGGCCTGGTCTCGGGGGCGACCCGGGGTTGGGTCTACGTCCGGCACGAGTACGAGGAAGAGATCGAGGTGATGGAGGAGGCGATCAAGGCCGCCTACGCCATCGGGGTCTGCGGCAAGAACATCCTGGGCTCGAACCTCTCGTTCGCCCTGGAGGTCTTCGTCAGCCCCGGCGGCTACATCTGCGGCGAGGAAACCGCGCTCCTGGAAGCCATGGAAGACCGCCGGGGCGAACCCCGGAACAAACCCCCCTTCCCGACCATCGCCGGGCTCTACGGCAAGCCGACGGTGATCAACAATGTCGAGACCCTCTGCTGGACCCCCGGAATCGCCATGAAGGGGGGCGAGTGGTATCGCGACGGCGGAACCCGAGGGGCGACCGGCATGCGGTTCGTCTCGATCAGCGGCGACGTCAACAACCCCGGCGTCTACGAAGTTCCGTTCGGCCAGACCGTTCGCGAGCTGGTCTTCGGATCGGCGGGCGGGATGCTCGGCAACCAGAAGCTGAAGGCGATCGCCACGTCGGGCCCCTCGGGCGGGTTCCTGCCGGCGGTCCTGAAGAAGGCGTCACTCGACTCGCCACGCTCATCGGCCTGGGCCGAGAAGAACTTCACGCCCGGGTCCGACACCTACGACATCCTTGACCTTCCGCTCGACCTGAATACGCTGGGCGACGTCGACAACATGCTGGGCGCGGCGTTCATCGTGATCGGCTCGAACGCTTGCATGGTCGATTTCGCCTTGAACTGCGTCTCATTTTACCGCAACGAGTCGTGCGGCAAGTGCGTCCCCTGCCGGGTTGGCTCGCAGAAGCTGGTCGACGTCCTGGTCGAGATCACCCGGGGGAAATATCAGCAACCGTCGCTCGAAGTCGTCGACGAGCTGGCCCGAGCCATGTCGCTGACCTCGATCTGCGGACTCGGCCAGATCGCCGCGAATCCGATGAAGACGCTGATGAAGCATTTTCCCGAAGAACTCGAAGAACACCTCAAGCATCGCCGATGTCCGGCGGGCGTCTGCTTTGGCGAATAATTCGGAGGACTCAGGACTCAGGACTCGGGACTTGGAACTTAGACTTTGAAGGCTAAGATTGAGCGGTTTGAGGATCTGGTTGCCTGGCAAAAGGCGAGGGTCTTGGTTCGCGAGATCTATTGAGTCACGGGGTCAGGGCAGTTTTCGAGGGATTATGGGTTGGCGAGGCAGACTCAGCGGGCGGCGGTGTCGATCATGGCTAATGTTGCCGAAGGTTTTGATCGAGGAAATCGAGCAGAATTTCACTAGTTTCTTGTCATAGCGAAGGCGTCATGTGCCGAACTTTGATCGCATCTTTATGTCGCCAGCGATGTCGGGTATCTCCGAGAGGATGAGACCGACGATCTCTTTCTCCTGACCGAAGAAGTCGCCCGAATCCTGACAGCACCAAGAACCGCGGTAGGACGACAGAGGAACGAGCAAAAGAAAAATCCCTACCAGTCCCAAGTCCTGAGTCCTGAGTCCCAAGTCCTCCCCCGACTGAGTCCCAAGTCCTGAGTCCCAAGTCCTAGGGCAGATAAGATATGAGCCAACTCGCCGCCACGATGGTCAAGGTGTCGATCGACGGTCAGGAGGTCGAGGTTCCTTCGGGGACGACGATCTTTGACGCGGCGGCGAAGGTTGGTATCAAGATTCCCGTGCTTTGCCACCGCGAATACATGAACCCGGTGGCCGTCTGCCGGGTCTGCGCGGTCGATGTGGGAGAGCGCGTCCTGGCACCCGCGTGCTACCGTCAGATCACCCCCGACATGGCCGGTCGGAAGATCCAGACGTCGGAGACCAGCGAGAAG
>JAJYCH010000789.1 GCA_021778575.1 Planctomycetota bacterium | reverse complement strand
AGCTTCAGCCCCGACTCAACCAAGCTGAAGCGACGAAGGGAGACGCGCCATGGCTTACTGGCTGTTCAAGTCCGAACCCGACTGTTTCTCGTTCGCCGACCTTTGCGCCGCTCCCGGTCGGACGACGGGTTGGGATGGCGTCCGGAATTTTCAGGCTCGGAACTTTCTCCGCGACTCGATCAAGCTCGGCGATGGGGTCATTTACTATCACTCGAACGCCGAGCCGCCATCGATCGCCGGGCTGGCCGAGGTGGTCGAAGAAGCCCATCCCGACCCGACCGCGTTCGACCCGTCCGCCGATCATTACGACCCCAAGAGCAAGCTCGAAACCCCTACCTGGTTCCAGGTCAAGATCCGCGCGGTTCGCGCGATCGACCCACCGCTGGCCTTGCCAAAGTTGCGCGAAGTGGCCGCGCTGGCGGGCATGGAACTGCTTCGCAAAGGAAGCCGGTTGAGCGTCCAGCCGGTGACTCTCGAAGAGTGGCACGCGGTTCTCGAACTGGCCGGACTGGCCCCCACACCTCACGTCAAGGATCTCGACTCATGGCCCGGATCGAGCACGCCGCGATCTTCGCGGAAGACCCGACAAGTCTGAAAGATTTTTATGTCGATGCGTTCGGTCTGAAAATGGTCCTCGACAACGGAGCCGGTTCGCCCCCCGGTTATTTTCTGGGCGACGACCACGGCACCGCGTTCGAGATCATCGGCCGACCCGTCGGCTTCGCCAACGTCAATCAGCGCTACATCTGCCACGTCGCCTTCGTGGTCGAGGACGTGCTCGCGAAGAAGGCCGATCTGGAAGCGAAGGGGCTGACGTTCGAGGTCGAGACGTTCGTCGACAACGAATCGATGACCACCGCGTTTTGCAACGACCCCGCCGGAAACCGGATTCAGATCGTGTATCGCAAGAAGCCGCTGGGTTCGTGAGAAGAAAATGGTTCGGCGGGCCAGATCGAACTGGAGCGATCACGATTCCGCTCTAACGAGCCAGATCATCAGGGCCATTGTCAGGGCCACCACGACGATGACGACCATGATGGTCCCGATGTGAAACTGGAGCCGATCGGTCCCCCGATTCGAATCACCCTGGGGAGGCAGATCCCCCCGGCTGGCCAGAAAGACAATCACCATGATCGGCACGAACGGCCCGCAAACTACGACCGAGAAACAGGACAGAATCAGAATTCCGCCAATCGGGTTCGATTGACCATCATCACTCAGTCTTATGGAGATATCGTAACACACCAGGATCAAGATCATTGTGATGGACGTGATGACCAGCCACTTTCCGAGTCGCAATCGTGGTCTCACCATGTTTGAGCAATCCTCACTCGATGATCTTCTGTTGCTCCAGCAGCCACAAAACCGGTCGCTCGATCAACAATGGCGTCGGCAAGGGTTGCGGGGCGTCCTCGTCGGCCTGGGCGGCGTCTCCGAGGGCGCTACAGGCGAAGAATCGATGGACGGGAAAGTGGATGTTGATGTAGTCGAGAAAACCGGTCGCTCCCCAGTTTCTGAGGGCCGACTGGACTTCTTCGTTCACCAGGGCATCGACCCGAGGGTCGGGTTCGTCGTCGGGGACGGACGTGGCCAGGGTGTGCAGGGTTGTGCCCGGCTCCATCAGCTTGCCCCAGCGGTCGAGCTTGTTCAGGCAGATGGCCAGCGGCGTCTTGATCGGGGTCCGACCGAAGAACGTGGCGAGCTTTCGGGCGTCGTTCAGATAGTCGGCCGGCGGGACACGGACTTCTTTCTCGGTCAACTTGAGCCGGCGGTCGAGTGCGACCTCGCGGATGCGCAACGGGTCCACCAGAAATAACAAGCCTCGGGCCTGGCCGATGTAACGGGCCTCCCCTCGGAGGAGGTCGATGTTCATCTCCCAGTCTTCGCCGGCCGTGTCGAAGAACGAGAGCAAGGTTCCGGCCGTCGTCTGCTTCTTTCCCTTTCGCGAAGTGACGCGATAGACCAGCGGCTGCAAGATCCGGCGATTGGTTTCGATGCTGGGCGTGGCGTAGTGGCTCCGGCGGTACGAGTCGCCGTCGGCGTCCTCGCCGACTCCGAACTGGTTCGCGCCGTAGGTCATGTCGTGGTATTCGCGCTCGTAGCGCTCGCGGATCTCGTCGGTCAAGGGGTCGAGCGTGAACCCCCGGGCCGGGCCGACCCGGTGTTCGAGTTCGTGGATCAAGACGGTCACGAACGTCGTCTTACCGACCGATTGCGGGCCGAAGATCGCGATATGCCCGGCTTCGAGCGTCACGACCGAATCGGGCAACTGCGCATGGCAGCGCGGGCAGAGTCGGACGTCGGTCGGCTTCTTGCAGTTGGGGCAGGGCAGCGAGTCGGGCAGGACCATCCAGTCGAGGTGACGGCGGAGCCCTCGGCGGACATCCTTCGAAGGATCAACCCACCAGGGGGAGCGCAGGGTCGCCCCTTGGGAATCGCCGGAGCGCGGGCCGTTGAGCGCCTCGGAGAGGATCGGGTCGTCGATCATCTTGCCGAAGTCGGTCTTGCAATAATGGTCGCCGCAGCGCAGGTGCATCTCGCACGCGGCGAACTTCTCGAAGCAAAAGGGGCAACGAATCCGTCGGAGCGGGTCGAGCCGGGTCAGCCAGTCCAGGGGCATTCGCGCACCATCTGAAGGCGAGAAGGGCGGCAAGGTTCGGGAACGCGTGTTCCTTCTTGAAGAGTCTATCGTCCCGCAAAGCGGAGCGGGTTTCAATCCAAAGGCTTTCGAGAACCGCGCAGAGCCTAAGGAACAGGCGGCGAATAACTTCCCGATTTCTGTATCTGGGTGGCATGCTCTCGGTACTCCGTGAGCATGGAAAGACGTCGCTCAAAGACCATGCTCACG
>JAJYCH010000788.1 GCA_021778575.1 Planctomycetota bacterium | reverse complement strand
GTCCCTGGCTGATTTTCATTCCCTGTCGGTGACACTTCCAGCATAACCGTTCCAATGACGGCGCGAACCCCAAAATCAAAGATTCTTATTATTGTTCACATTTCTCATTTTCCCACTAACTTTGATTCAGCCACGAGGATTTTGGCTCACACCATATCGAACCTCCGAGGGCACCGTAGCCCTATTGACTTCGCTGTGGTGATTATTATCGTGACGTCTCCAGCGTTTCCCGAACATGCTGCTTGCCCGTTCGATCCAGGATGATCGCTTTACTCGTTCCGAGCCGAAAACCCTTCGGCGAAAGAATTTAGCATCGAGAAATGTGCTGTTGTTGTCGAACTCTCGAATGCCAGCCAGGGATGCTCTCGACGGGTGCTTAACCAAGACGTAGCCAAGATGACCTTTGTCTCATTTTGACCCGTCGATCAATTTTTCGCTAAAACCAGACACGCTGGTTCCATCCAGGGGGTGCAGGAGAACCAACCGATGACACCTGCTTCTTTTCCTTCTGGAAGGCTTTTCTCGCCTCTGAGAATCCGAGAAACTTAAACTTTTCGGAGTTCTGCCTCGATGGTTCTTTTCTCAGATTCTCAGAATTTGGACGACGACCAGCGGGACTGAATCTTCGTGATGGGCGCGGGACATCCGATATCCTGTGTACCACCTGAACCGAATTTGCCGAGATGTGGTAACAGAGCCAAGGTCTTCGGATGACTGATGTTATTTTCTGGGATATAGTCGAAGCATTCACCAAATCGCTCAATTTGGCATCGTCGGCGAACCCAAGGATGATCGAACGTGGCCCGAACCACCGACCACAATTTAACCGACAAGGACATCAGCGGCTTGACCTCGCCGGATGCCCTCATGTCTTTCCTGGCTCGGTTGGGTTACGAGACTAACGCTCGGACCGCTCTTACCCCGGAGTCGATCGGGCTGGCGGGAGACTCGGCCAGCGCGATCAGGAAGATCGAGTTGCTCTCCGAAGACAGTGAGAAGTTTCTTCGCGTCGTATTCGTCCAACCGAAGTCGCTGACATCCAAGGTACAAACAGACCTCGTTCGTGCCCTGAGTAAGAGTACTGTGGATCACATGCTGATCCTCACGCCGGACTTCGAGACTCTGGAGTTCGTACTGATCGACAAGCCGAAGAGCGAGCGGCGTCGTCCAGGGTCCGTGACCCGGAGACCGCCCGTCGCGAGGACGATCGTCGTTGATCGGCGAAGGCCGACACCGTTGAATCGGCGATCGTTGCGACGACTCACCTGGACCTGCCAGGACGCTCTCGATCAGTTCGCGAAACTCAAGAGCGTATTCCAGGCGGCAGCCTTCACGAGCGACTACTTCCAGAATCGGAACCTTTTTGCGGATTATTACCTTGAACACCGCCTCTGGGACAACGCAGCGTGGAGGGACAACCCTACAAACACGTTCTCGGCGGTAATGAATCTCATCCGGGACGCCGAAAGGCGCTGGCAGAAAAAAGGTAAGCAGATCGTCTGTGAAGAACTAATCGAGCCGATGTTCTCACGGCTCGGGTTCAAGGCAGTTCTCAATCGGCGAGATAAGTCGGAACTGATCGAGCCCGACTATCTCCTCCAGGACGAGAACGGGAAGACGCTGACCGCAGCCTTCGTCTATTCCTGGGACCGGTGGCTCGACGGGCCGGACTCCAACGACGGCGACACGCCCGAGGAAAACCCAGGAGCGAGTGTCATTTCGGCCCTGGACGGTGGGGTCGCCGACTGGATCATCGTCACGAACGGCAAGGAGTGGCGGCTTTACAGCCGTCATGCCCACGCTCGGGCCACGAACTTCTACGAGGTGGATCTCGTCGAAGCTTTGATGGCTTCGGGCGATACAGATCCCAACGAGGCATTCCGCTACTGGTGGCTGTTCTTCCGCCAAGCTGCCTATCAAGATGTATCCGGACCAAGCGAATCGGGCTGCTGGCTGGACTCGATCCTCAAGGGCAGCAGGGATTTCGCCAAGAAGTTGGGCGAGAACCTCAAGGTCCGCATCTTCCACTATGTCTTCAAGGATCTGTCGGCGGGTTTCCTAGCCGATCGGAAAGGTCGTCTCGGCCAAGTCACCGATCCATCTCGGCAGGAACTCGATATCGTCTTCGAGGCGACCCTGACTCTGCTCTACCGCCTGCTGTTCTTACTCTATGCCGAGAGCCGGGACTTGCTGCCGATCCGGGAAGCATCCTATCGGGCCAAGAGCCTCAAGACACTGAAGGACGAGATCGGCGAGAAGGTGGGTGTCTCCTTCGACGAGGTGGCGGGGCACGTCGAGAGGATCTATTCGGCGACCGAGACGAAGCTCTACGACCGACTCATCGAACTCTTCACGGCGATGGACAAGGGCAACCCAGTCCTCAATGTGCCGAGCTACAACGGGGGTCTGTTCAACACCATTCCCGACGAATCAGACAAGCGCGAGCAGCGGATCGCCCGGTTCCTCAAGGATCACAAAGTCCCCGACCGCCATCTCGCGCTGGCGATCGACAGGCTCTCCAGGGACCAGGACGAGCGGACTCTCGGGCTCGTCCCCATTGACTACAAGTCGCTCGATGTGAGGCATCTGGGCTCCATCTATGAGGGCCTACTGGAGTTCAAGCTCATCCTCGCCAACGACGATAAGACCACGCAGACCGAGAAGGGCCAGGAACGGTACATCTCGCTCTCCGAGGCCAAGGTCAGGCGGGGTCGGCAGATCGAGGTTGTCGTGAGGAAAGGGGAGGTCTATCTCTCAAACGACAAAGCCGAGAGAAAAGCGTCGGGCTCCTTCTACACGCCCGACCCGATGGTCAAGCACATCGTTGCCGAGGCGGTCGGCCCCGTCCTGGAC
>JAJYCH010000787.1 GCA_021778575.1 Planctomycetota bacterium | reverse complement strand
ATGGCCTCCTTGAGACATTCGCTGTCCATCGGCACGATCTCCGTCTCGAACTTACGATTCCGTCGTACGATGGCGACCTCGACCTGTCACTCTTCCGAGATGGCGTGGAGGCTCCGGTCTTCACGATGAAACTGGTGGACTGCGACGGCGTCCGATACGTCAAGGATCAGCGTGGCGAATACCTGGAATTCGCTCCAGCAAGAACCTTTGGAACACGATATGACCGCATGAGCCTGCTCCCATACGGAATCCGTCTGGCGGTCGATCCCTGCATTTCGATCACCCTTTTCTGAACCCCGAACCAACCCCCGAGGCCCCTCCGGCCACCCGCTCGGGCGTCGTTGTCGCCGAATAGAACCCGTCGAGAAGACCTCCTCTCCGACGCAAGGGTGTGCGTGGTCCGTTGGCGATCCGAGGGAAATCGATCGGTGGTCGTCCGGAATCGCCGAGTTTTCATCGCTCGCGCGACGACCTCGTCGAGGAATCCAAGAGCCACATATCGATAGCACTATCGACCCACCGTCCCCGAACTCAGTGTCTTCCGCGAGGAGTCTATCGCCCTCGGGTTTGGTCGCGGTGCTCGTGAATGATGACAGTTCGCGACGGGACTGGGTATGATTAGTAACATGGCAGGTAGGCCGGCACGAGGCGTATTCGCGGAGCTTTCGGGTATTTCATCGATCCCCTGGAACCCCGAGCCGTTGCTGGGGCACTGTCCTCGGATGCGAGGAGGGCTGAATGCGGCCAGTCTGGGAAATTGACGGCACGGGTGTGGCAAAGAGGTTTCAGGGGGATTCTCCAGGCTTTGTTCGCTTCCTGAACAGGCTCCTGTCCATTCAGGCTCGTGCGGGAGGTCTGCCTGATACCGCTGTCGGCCGGACCCAGAAGGATACGGAAGGGGACGGCGGCGTGGACGCCCACGTCGATCAGGCGATTTTGCCCGCACTCGATCCCACCGGTCGATTCGTCGTTCCAACCTGTTGGCAGTTCAAGGCGTGTCGGACCGGGAGCATCAAGCCTAAGAAAAAAAAGGGAGGCCAAGAAGTCGCCCTTCAAGACGAGATCAATAAACCCCACTCACGCAAGTTGGTCGAGCAGGGTTACGGCTACCGCTTTTGCATCGCCGACGACATGTCCGCTCAAAAAAAGCGTCAATGGGAGGTTTGGCTTTTCGAGGCCGCCCAACGGATCAACCCTCAAGCCGCCGCTCCCCTCGTCGTCACCGCCTCGGATCTGGCCGGGTGGGCGAATCGGTTCAAGGCAGTCGTCCTCGAGTTCTTCCATGATGCTTGGCCGGGATCCTTACGCCACCTTGAGGGTTGGCGCGGCGAGATCGCCGGACTTACGCCGCAATTCGTGGCGATCGGATCCTGGGAGTCGGCCGTTCGGGCGATCCGTGAACACGTCGACTTCAGTCGTCCGGCCAGTACCGTCCTCACGGTGCAGGGCGAGGCTGGCGTCGGGAAGACCCGTTTCACCTGCGAAGCCCTGTTGGAGAACGAGAGCCACCACGCCCTCGTGGTTTACACCGACGACGAGCAGGCTGCGTGCGAATTCGCGGGGGCCATTGCCCGCGACGACCGGCTGCGCGCCATCCTGGTGGCGGACGAATGCACTCTGGAATACCGGAGCAAGCTCGGCCGGATTCTTCCGGCATGCCCGGATCGCTTGCGGATTATTGCCATCGATAACAGCCTTCAGCGCGTTGGCGGAGCCGGCGAAGTGAGACTGACCCAGATTGAGATCCCCGAGGTCGACGCGATCTTGAGCCGGAATTTCGCGGACCTGCCGCCTGATCGCCGAAGGAGCAATGCGCGGCTCGCCAGAGGATTCGTTCGGTTGGCAGTCGACCTATGCGAGCACGACATTCTGATTCCCCCGGATGGTCGGGTTGATTCGATCTTCGGTTTCTTCCACGACGATTATCTGGCGAAGCGGCTTACTCCCGAGGAATTCGAGGCGGTTCTGCTAGTCTCGCTCCTGCCCCGGGTCGGCTACCGCGATGATGTGGTCGGCCAGCTCGGGAGTCTCTGCATGCATCCCATGATCGACCAGCAGCCTCTGAACGTCGTGCGAATCGCCCAGAGGCTGCGCCAGTCGCCGGGATTTCTCGCCGTGGGTGGCCGGTTCCTCTACGTCACGCCGATGCTGATCGCGCGGGTTGCGTTCAAGACGGCCTGGGAACGGTGGGTTGAGCCCGACCCGCGTCGGTTCCTGGCGGGGTTCCCGCCAGAATTGATCGACGCGTTCGTCGAGCGCGTCCAGGGTTCGGGCACGCCGGCCATGCGGAGTTTCGTGAGCGATTTTTTTTTCGATTGGGCGACTCATCTGGTCCCTGACGATTTGGGTCGGGAGCAGTCCGTATCGCGGCTGGTCCACTTGATCGAAGTTCAGCCCGAAGCCCTCGTCCCCATCCTTCGCGTGCTGTTCGATCGAACCCCAGTGGAGGAACTCAAACGGATCCATTCCGGCCACGAGGGCGGAAGGGCTCGCCGCCAACTGGTCTGGCTGGCCGAGAGACTCGCCCATTTTGAAGAGTATTTCGCTGACGCAGAAGCAATTCTGTTGCGCCTGGCGCTCGCCGAGACGGAGTCGCACCTCGGGAACAACGCGTCTCGACTTTGGGAGACGTTGTTCCGCATCGTACTGTCGGGAACGCCGGTCTCGTTTGTCGATCGACTCGGGCTCCTCGAGCGACGGCTGCGCGAGGGGGGAGGCCGCCAACTCGCCTTGGGCTGGGCCGCCCTTGAGGAAATCCTCGCGGACAGCCCGGTCTCGGGCTTGGCCGCTCCGCCGGTTCTTTTTGGACGACTGCCCCCGCCGCAATGGCGGCCGTCGGATACCGAGGAGCGAGACGTCTGTCGCAGCCTGGCCCTGGATATGGCCGA
>JAJYCH010000786.1 GCA_021778575.1 Planctomycetota bacterium | reverse complement strand
GTCAGCGGCGCGGCATCGGCAACCTGGGGGACCTTGACCTTGAACTCGCTTTCATCCCAATCATAAAGCCGGGTCGCCGCCATGAAGAAGACGAGCAGGCAGAGCACGACGTCGACCATCGGCGTCATGTTGATCTGCGGCAACTCGTCGGTCTGAAGGCGGTCGGCAAGCATGATTCGCTCCGTTGACCCGGGTTTGGCCCGCCGTTCTCGATGGTTCCGCCGGGGCAAACCGCCCTGCCCGACTTTGCGTCGGGTTCCGTGGTTTAATGCGTTCGCGATTCCGAGCGAACATGGTCGATCCGGCGGTCACTCGGTCGGAACGACTCCAGCGCGATGTGGTCGATGACCTTCCGGACATGGTCGTCGAGATCCCGAACCAGCAGATCGACCCGGTTGAGCAAGTAATAGTAAGCGACGACCGAAACGGCCGCGATCCCCAGACCGAGCGCCGTCGAGACCAGCGCCAGGCTGATCCCCTGGGCCAGAGCCTCGCTCTTGCCGCTACCAACCTTGCTGCCGATCGCGTCGAATGACTGGATCATGCCGATCACGGTTCCCAGAAGACCGATCAGCGGGGCGAGCGTCGCCGTGCCGTTCAGGACCCGGACATTCCGCCGAAGGTCGAGAACCTCGCGAGCGGCATCGGCGTCAACCGCCTGGCGGATCGTCGCCGAGGGCTGTCCCCAGTACCGGACGGCGTGACCGAAGATCCGGGCGGCGGGACTTTCGTTCGAACGGCAAAGTTCCATCGCCCGGTCGCGGTCGAGCTTGCCGGTGGTCAGCCGTTCCAGAAAGCGGTTGACGAAATCACGAGGGATCACGCGACCTCGTCGAAGCCCGATCAGGCGATCGAACGTGTAACCAACGGTGACGACCGAGCAGAGGGCCAGCAGCCAGAGCATCGGATTGAGCCGGGTGACCAGCGTGATGATGCTTTTCATGCCCACGCTCGGAGCCGGACGGGCCGAGGCTCCGGGATCGGCCGGCGAGGGGGTTTGCTCCGACTGGGTCGGCGAGGCGGCCGACTTGCCGGCCGCTTCGGCTTCGGGATTTTGCGCCCAGCCGACCGACGGGGATAGACCCAGAAACAGGACGCTGGCGACGGCGACCGCGAGCAGGCTCAGGCAGGGGCGAACCATCGACAGACTCCTCCTCCGTGGGGCGCCGAGGAACCATCGCCAGGGAGGGCGGAATGTTCCGAACGGGCTCCGTGAGCGGCCATCGCGAGCGTCCTATCCTAGCGATCGGCCGGGGCCTGTCAATCGAGGCGGGGGATCAAGCCCGGAAGTCGAGTGATCACGCGGATTCCTGGGTGGCAGGGGTTCCTCGGTTCGTGGCCCTTGGTTTCGATCCGAAAACCGAGATTCCAGTGTTCCGGAACTCCTGCCACCCGTCGTCACGGTTGCTCAGCGGACGATCACCTTGAACGTCACGAAACCTTCCGCGCCCGGCGCGATGGCTCCGGGAAGGTCGTAGCGCAGTTCCAGGGCTCCCGTCCGGTTCTCTCCGAACGTGAACACGGTTCCCACCGGCCCCTGGGCGCTGTTGGGGATGTATTCCAGGCGAGGGAGCAGGCTATCGGTGATCGAGACGGCCCGGATCGGCGTGTTGCCCATGTTCCGGTAGTTGATGGTGTAGGTCAGGGTGTCTCCCGACTCGGCTTCCGAGGCGTCGTCTCGCTTGATCACGGCGAGGCCGGGCTTCTTCGGCGGAACCTCGACGCCCGTAACGTCGAGCGGCGGCCAGGTCATGACCGCCTGGCTCGCTCCCTCGACGATTCCGGTCGAGACCGGGCTCTCGGCCGACTTCAGGCCATCCGCCTTGATCTTGGCCTTCATCAAGCCCGCCTTCTGGACTGCGGACTTGCGGTCGACTCCCTGGATCAACTGGTGCGAGGCGACGTTCAGCCGGGTATCGAACCCGCCCAGAACCCGGATCTCGGAATGCTCGCCGACGAAGACCCGCGTCGACAGCCCCGACGCCTTCTCGCGGAGCCGATTCTGACCGGCAACCTGCTTCTGATCGAGCTTCTTGGGACCCTGGCGATTCGCGGTCAGTTCCATCCGCTGGAGCAGGTTGGCCGAACTCAGATGCGCGGCGTTCAGGGCTTCGGTCACGCCGATCGCGACGCGGACCGAGGCGAACCTCGGGGCGTAGACGCAGACGATGTTGGTCGGCAAGACCCGGGGACGGTTGTCGGCGGTGAACTTGACGATCGTGTCGCGGGGGTCAATCCCGGCAAGTCCGCCGTCGCCAGCGAAGTGGACGGGCTCGGCCCGGTCGCCACCGTCGCAAAGGTATTCATCGCGAGGGAGCCAGGGGCGACCCGGCGGCGGCGGCGTGCCACAGACCGGACCACACGGGAGCTTGCACGGTCCATCGCCGACCGTGTTCATGAACGGGCAAGGGATGTTCCCCAGGCCGACCCCGGCAGGACCGGTCAGTTCGTCGGGGGTGGGCATCCGGCCGCCGATCCGGACGATCGCCACGACTCGCCCCAGAGCCCGGGCGACCTTGAACGGTTCCTCGGCCGGGCCGAGCGTCACGAACGGCGGCTCGTCCTTGGGCAGTTTGATCGGCACCGCCTGGTCGGGATCTTCGAGGTAAACCACCTGGGTCACCAGCAAGCCGCGACCGGCGGCGTCGGTGATATCATCCTCGCGGAAGACGATCCGGATCGGATACTTGGCCGGGTCGATCCCCTTGGGACGATGGAGGTGTCCGAGCATATCAACGACGGGAAACAGCTCGACACCGGGTCGGTCGGGGATGTCGTAAACCCGGAGCTTGTAGGACAGGCCGACCTTGAGCCCGAATGTCGCCATCCCTTTGCCATCGCCGGCCGGGACCGGTTCGGGGCTCGGGCTGAGAACCTCGACCTTCATTCCGG
>JAJYCH010000785.1 GCA_021778575.1 Planctomycetota bacterium | reverse complement strand
GATCGACGCCCGGGCGTCCTCGACGGCTTCGTCGATTTTCCGGAGCTGCACGTTCGCCAGTGCCCGACCACTGATCGCGTGGGCGTTCGAAGAATTGAGCCGGATCGATTCATCGAAATCGCGCAGAGCCGGCGTCGACGCTCCGCCAAGAAAGTAGACCCAACCCCGGTTCGCCAGCAGGGACGAGGTCGCCGGCCCCAGGCTCAAGGCCATGGTGTAGTCGGTCAGGGCTCGCTCGTATGACCCTCGCGAGGCCAGCGCCAGCCCTCGGGCTTCGTAAAGCGCCGCGGTCGCGCCGCCCCCGGCGAAGCAAGCATCAAAGGATCGGACCGCCTCGTCATAGCGATGAAGCATCATCAGACCGACTCCGCGAACCCGATGGATCTCCGCCCGATTGGGCTTGAGCTTCAGCGCCCGGTCGCAAGCGACCAGCGATTCCTCGGCCCGGCCGGTTTGCTGCAAGATCAAGGCGATTTCGAGGAGATCCGCGACCGAATCGGGCTGGTCCGGCGGCAGGAGATCGATCACCCGGTTCAGGTCCGCGAGCGATTCACTCGTCTTCCCTCGAAGACGATAAATCTGGCTCCGGGCGCGATAGAGCACGGCCTCCTGGGGATGTTCGGCGATGGCTCGACCGAGAGTCGCGAGGGCGTCATCCCAGCGGAGCAGGTTCCGGAACGCCATCGCCAGGTTGATGTAAGCCTCGAACTGATCCGGTTTCAGTTCGATGGCCCGGGTGAGGTCGGCCACGGCGTCGTCGTTCCGGCCGCGACGAATCCGGATCACGCCCCGATTGACCAGCATCACGTAACGCTCCTGGTCGTTCAGTCGAAGGTCGTTGGCCCGGCGAAAATCTTCCTCGGCGAGGTCGAATTCGCGCATCTCTCCTTCGGCGAACCCCTTCAACAGATACGCCCAGGCAAAGCCGGGCCGCCGACTCTGGCAGGCGATCAGCGCGGCCTGGGCTTCGGCCGGATGATGCTCCTTGAGCAAGCAAACGGCCAGGAAATACTGCGCCCAGAACCGATCGGGCTGGATGGCCAGCGAGTGACGAAACGAGTCGATGGCCAGCTTCAGATCCTTCCGACGATACGCCTGCTCGCCGGTCAGAAAATGATCGACGGCCGACCATTCCGCCGCCGGAACCTGTTCGGCCAACCGCCGCTCGGCCAGCGCCTGGTCGGTCTCGCCCGATCGTTCCAGCGCGATGGCTCGACGAAGATGAAACGCCGGTGTGATTGGACCCTGGAGTCGAAGCGATTCGAGAATGTCCAGAGCCTGGCGATTCTGCCGGGCCGGGCTTTCTCCCGGCAACGGTTGCGAGATCGAATCCGCCAGCATCAAGGTCAGTTCATAGCTACTGACCTGGATCTTCTCCAGCTCCCGGGGATCGAAATAGCGAGCATCGGGACGGAGGGATTCGAACGCCTCCAGGGTTTCTTGATTGGATCGGCCCGGTCCTCGACCGAGCTTCGCCAGCGCCTTCGTCGCCGAGATCCGGCTGGCGCGGATGTTGGCCTGGGAGTCGAGTCCGGTGTAGTCCGACTGATAGAAGACGGCCTCGTCATAGAGCTTCTGAAAATCGGCGAACCGCTGGCGGGCCGAGTCGCGTCGCTGCTGTTCCTCGATGTTTTGATCACAACGACTCAGCAAATTCTCGATCAGTTCACGCGACAGGTCGAGTCGGACCTCCGATCGGACCAGTGCCGAAGCGGTCGTCAACTGGGTCCGCGCGGCTTCCCAGTCACTTCGTCGCATGGCATCGCGACCGAGCACAAGATAGCGGTCGACCTGACCCTTCAGATTGACCAGGTTCCGACGCGAGACCGATTCGAGCCGCGCGACCTCGTTCCGACGGACTTCCAGAATCCCCAGACCGGCCACCGCGGCCAGGATCAGGACCACGATCAGGACCGCCATCGACGGTCGCCGCCTGATCCGCTTCCAGAGGCGCTCCCAGGGGGCGGATCGTCGGGCCTTGATCGGTTCGTCGGCCAGAAACGCCGCCAGATCGTCGGCCAGGTCGTCCGCGGTGTCGTACCGCTTCGGGGGTTCTTTTTCCAGGCACTTCAGACAGATCGTTTCGAGATCCCGATCAAGGAGCGGCTGGAGCCGCCGGGGCGGCACCGGATCGGCATTCTTGACGAGCTCCAGTGTTCCCAGAATCGTCGGCGCGACGAACGGCGGCCGCCCCGTCAACAGCTCATAAAGGTTGGCGCCCAGCGCGTAGATGTCGGCCGAGCGACCCACGTTCTTGGCGCGACCATCGGCCTGCTCGGGCGCCATGTAATTGGGCGAGCCGAGAATCGACTCGGTCCGGGTCAAACCGGAATCTTGCTCGGTGGTCTTGGCCAGGCCAAAATCAGAGATCTTGGGCTCGCCGTCCAGAGTCATCAAGATATTCGCGGGTTTGAGGTCGCGATGAATGATCCCCTGTCGGTGGGCTTCGGCCGCCGCTCGGGCCAGGCATTCGATCAATCGCGCGGCGGATCGGGGCGGCCACGGGGTTCCATCGAGCCGCGAACTGAGGCTCCCCCCGTCGACGTATTCGAGCTCGACGAACGGCCGGCCTTCCCAATCGCTGATCGCGTAGATCTGCACGATGTTGGGATGACTGAGCTTGGCGATCGATTCCGCCTCGGCCGTGAATCGGGCCAGGGTATCCGCGCCGGCGTGGTCGCCCGCGAGGATCATCTTGAGCGCGACCTCGCGGTTCAGACGGATCTGGCGGGCCCGGTAGACCACCCCCATGGCACCTCGGCCCAGTTCGCCAAGGATCTCGTATCCCGGAATCACCGGTTTACGGACCCGCCTGGACCGGCTCGAATACGACTCCACGGGTGGAATCGGATCGTGACCCGGGTAAGCGACGGTCTGGTCGCCGGGAAGCGCAGA
>JAJYCH010000784.1 GCA_021778575.1 Planctomycetota bacterium | reverse complement strand
TACATCCCAGCTTGCCGATTCCCAACGGAGCATCGTGTCTTTGAGAGGATCACCCCGAGGATCGCGCTTACAGTCTGGTCGATCATGGAACGGCGGAAAAGGGATCTTGTATCGCGCGATTAAGAATTTTTGCAAACTTATCGGGATTGTCAACCGCGACTAACAACCGTGCATTACTGCAATCAAACGATCAATTGATGCATCCTGCCGGTTGATTGAAGGAATGTTACCTCGGAAATCAGTGCTTGCTCGTTTTTCGTGGGAAATTCCGATCACGAACGCCCCATTCCGTCGCCATCGTCCTCTTTTTTCTTCACCGGGTGACCGAAAACGGAGAATCATTCGCGACAATCATGTCGAGCTTCAAGAGATGGGATCTCGGTTGATCAAAACCTGATTCGATCGACCCGTCTTTTGGCTGTCTGGGTGATTGATCACTTCCACCCGCTTCCCGATGAAGTCCATCAGGCGGAACGTGCCGGACCGGAAGAATCCTCGACAACGAAAAAGTTAAAACTTGCGACCGGTCGTGGGGATGCGTTAAGATTATCGCTTCGAGCGAAGGCCCGGCGTCGCTTGCAGGCTGGACCATCTATGAGACCACAACTTTTGAGCTTGTTCGGACTTCTGACGCTGGTCGCCCTGGCGTTCTCGCCCGGTTGTGACACGGACGAAGGATCGGTTCCCGACTTGATCTGGGGAATTCACGGCCGGAAGCCGGGCTGGCTGGTCAAGCCCAGGGCCGCGGTCTTCGACGCGACCGACCATCTTTACCTGGTCGATCTGACCGATCGGGTCCAGGTTTTTGATCGGAATGGGGCCTACCTCCACGGCTGGCGGATGCCCGACTTCAACGTCGACGGTCCCAGCGGAGTGAGCATCGACCGCCAGGGACGGTTGCTCGTGGCGGATACCCACTTCTATCGGGTCCTTGTCTTTTCTCCCGAAGGCAAGATCCTGCTCCAGATCGGCGACGGGGTTCAGGGGACGACTCCGGGACGGTTCGGCTACCCCTGCGACGTGGTGGCCGATAAAGCAGGCAATTTTTACGTGGCCGACTATGGCGAGAACGACCGGGTCCAGGTCTTCTCTCCCGACGGAAAATGGCTCCGTCAATGGGGCGGGCACGGCTACGAACCGGGCCAGTTCGTCCGACCGAGAGCCCTGGCGATCGACGATCAGGACCGGATTTACGTGGCGGATAGCGTGGCCAACCGGATCCAGATCTTTGACACGGCCGGGAAGCTCCTGTCATCCTGGGGGACCCGCGGTTCCCGAGCCGGCGAGCTGGCCTACCCCTACGACGTGGCGATCGGCCCCGACGGCTCGGTCTACGTCTGCGAATACGGCAACCACCGGGTCCAGAAATTCACGCCCGAAGGGGTCTCGCTGGGAGTCTGGGGAGAGTCGGGCCGAGGCCCCGGCCAGCTCTACAACCCGTGGGCCCTGGCCGTCGATAGCCAGGGCGAGGTCTCGGTGATTGACTCGAACAACCACCGGGTCCAGCGGTTCCGGTTATGAGACACCAGCCGCCAAACTTCTGGTTCCGGCATCCCGAGGAAATCCTGTAGCGACGCGACCGACGGAGGAGGAGTGACGGGATGATGAACCTGCTGGGGAACCTGACGCGGTCGTTGACGGTGGGTCGGCCGATGTGGCTGATCCTCCTGCCCGTGCTGATCGTCCCCCTGATCCTGTTCAGCTACAAGAGCCTGGCCGGGCTGGGGAAGGTCCGGCGCGTCTTCGCCATCCTGATCCGGACCACGGTCGTCACCGCGATCATTCTGGCCCTGGCCGAGGTCTCCTCCGTTCAGCGGAACGAAAAGCTGACGACGATGTATATCGTCGACAACTCCAAGAGCATCCCCCAGGAATATCGCGGGCCGATCCTCACGTTCGTCTCCGAGGATTCAAAGAAGCGGAACAAGACCAAGGACGACCTGACCGGCGCGATCGTCTTCGGCAAGTCCCCCAGCGTCGAAGCGCCCCCGGCGCCGACCGAAGTCAACCTGGCGATGGGCATCGAAAGCACGCTCGACGGCGAGTACACCGACCTCGGCGGTGCGATCAAGCTCGCCCTGGCGACTTTCCCCGAAGATACCGCCCGGCGGATCGTCGTCATCTCCGACGGCAACGAGAACCGCGGTAACGCCCTCGAACAGGCACTGGCCGCCCAGAAGCTCGGTGTCCAGATCGATGTCCTGCCCGTCGACTACTTCTACGACAAGGAAGTCCTGGTCGAGAAGGTCTCGCTCCCGCCCGACGTCAAGAAGGGAGAGACGGTCAACATCAACGTCGTGGTCCGGGCGTCCGAGCCGACCAGCGGAACCTTGCAGGTCTTCCAGAAAGACTCCGAGAACCGGAGCGTCCCCGCGCCCGGTAACGAGCAGCCGGTCCCGGTCGAGCTCCGCCGGGGGGTCAACGTCTTCACCCTCAAACAGCTCATCAACGAGCCGAACTTCTACACCTTCACCGCCGAATACACCCCGATGAAGGGAAGCGGCGACCGGACCGCGATCAACAACGTCGCCACCGGGTTCACCTATGCCCGAGGGACGGCGCAGGTTCTTCTGATCGAGGGAACCCGAGGAGAACACGCCGAACTCGTCCGGGCCTTGCGTGAGAAGAAGCTCGAAGTGAAGACGCTGGTCGCGCCCGGAGTCGGCGGCGGTGGCAACGAAGGGGGCGATACCCTGCCCGAAGACCTCGGTCAGTTGCAGCCGTTCGACACCATCATTCTCGGCAACGTTCCCAAGGACTCATTCACCGAGAGTCAGCAACGACTCCTCGAAGCCAACGTCCACGACATGGGCGCGGGCTTGATCATGATCGGCGGCGAAAACAGCTTCGGCGCCGGCGGCTGGCAGAACTCGCCGATCGAAAAGGCCCTGCCGGT
>JAJYCH010000041.1 GCA_021778575.1 Planctomycetota bacterium | reverse complement strand
CCACGGCGTCGGAAACCTTGCTCGATACCCTGATCGCCCACCTCTGCCAGGCCGGGGTCAACCGGTTGGCCGAGATCATTGGCAGTCTCCGGTCGAACCGGACGAATTAGACTCGATCGCCTCAAGCATGGCACCCGGGGGGCTCCATTCCCGCATGATCAGATCAACCGTAAGGGATCTTCTTGCGATCGAGCGCGACTTGCAATGCCTCGGCGGCTTCTCCGAACCGTTCGGGGCCGGTGAATCCGGTCATGGCCTCGGCCACCAGCAGGTGCGGTTCGAGGGTGCAGAAACCGCTGAAACCGTCGAGCACGGCGTCGGCGATGATCCGGACGATCTGCCCTTCCCCTTTGCCGGGAACGACGTTCTTCTTCGTGATCGGGTCGTAATCCTTGACGTGGATATGCCCGGTTCGTTTGCGGAGGAGGTCCCAGGCGTCGTCGATGGTCTCGCCAACTTCGAGGTAATTGGCGGGGTCGAAGGCGTGAACAAGTGACCGCGAATTGACGAAATCCAGAATCTCCGCGACCCTTGCGGCGGTATCGCCGTAGATCCCTTTTTCATTTTCGAGAAACAGAGTCACGCCTCGGTCGGCGGCGATCCGGGCTGTCTCGGCCATCCGGCGGAGGACCTCGTCGCGATAAATCTCCGGCGCGTCCCCTTCGGGAATGTAATAGCTGAAGATCCGGATGCGCGGGCAGGCGTAGAAGTCGGCGAGGTCCAGCGCGTGCTCGAAGCGTTCGAGGTGGGGCTCGAAGGGTTCGTTGGCCTTGATCTTGCCGATCGGCGATCCGATCGCGCTGAGCTCGAAATCGCGGTCGCGAAGCAACGCCCGGAAGGCATGGTGCTGCGCCGCCTTGAGGTCGAGGACGTTGGTCCCGTGGATCGAGCGGAATTCGATATGGCGGATGCCGTGCCGGGTCAGTACGTCGACCTGCTCGACGGGGTCGGGGGAGATCTCGTCGGCAAAGGCGCTGATGCGGATCATGGCTCGCGTCTCGGGTCGGGGCGGATCGGGGCGAAGTTCGGAAGCTCGATAAGTTGCTATCCTACCGCGAACCCCAGAAAGTACCAGCGGGCGGTGGTGGTTCGCGGGGCGTTTGATTACGATGAATCGAATGTTATTCCTTTCGGAGCCATCGGTTAACCCTCTCGAACCTCTGAGTGTCCGCCCATGATCCTCACGCTGATCTGGTCCTTCCTGATTTATTCGCTGATTCTGTTCGCGATCTCTTACATCGTGGTGGAATATGGTCAAAACTACCTGTACGAAGAGGTTCCCAAGGGAGTCGCGTGGAAGTCGTTGCTCGGAGCCTTGATCCTCGGAACGGCCCTGACCTGGACCCACACCGGCTTTGCCACCATGTTCACTGACGACATTCGTTGGACCGTGTTGCTGGCGATTGTCTGGACGGGTGTGTTTATCCTGATTTACCGCTTTCAACCCTGGCACGGCTTCGGCCTGGCGATGGCGACGCTGTTGATTTTTGCCGGGATGTCGACGCTGGTGGTCGATAGCTTGACCGTACCCCGACCGCCGGGCCGGATCGATGTCGACAAGCCGGCCCAGAAGATCCGCCGGCCCACGACCGGTTCGCTCGCGCCCAATCCCACCGAAGCTCCTGCCGCAAAATAAGGATTTTGCAGCCAAAGCCTGGCAAGATCAGGTCGGTTTCCCATCATCTCGTCGGTGACCGCAAGACCACGATCCCGAGCGGCGGCAGCGTCAGGTTCAGCGACTGGTCGAAACCATGCATCCGGACGGGCGTGGTCTCGACACCGCCGATGTTGCCCTGACCACTGCCGCCGTACAACGGGGCGTCGCTGTTGAGAATCTCGACCCAGCGGCCGACTTCAGGCACTCCCACACGATAATTCGACCTCGGGACCGGCGTGAAGTTGGCCACGAACAGGATCAGGCCGGCCGTCGAGTGCCCTTTGCGGACCAGGCTCAGGACGCTTTGCTCGGCGTCGTCGGCGTTGATCCACGTGAAACCGTCGGGGCTCGCATCGAGTTCGTGGAGTTCGGGCTCGGCGCGATAGAGCGTGTTCAGGTCGCGAACCCAGCGCTTCAGACCCGCGTGGAGCGGCTGGTCGAGGAGGTGCCAGTCGAGCGACGTGTCGTGGTTCCACTCCTTCGACTGGCCGAATTCATCCCCCATGAACAGCATCTTCTTGCCGGGCTGGGCAAACTGATAACCGAACAGAAGCCGGACGTTGGCGAACTTCTGCCAGGCGTCGCCAGGCATCTTGTTCAGGAGCGAGCCCTTGCCGTGGACGACCTCGTCGTGCGAGAGCGGCAGGACGAAACTCTCGGCAAACAGATAAAGGCCGCGAAATGTCAACTTGTTGTGATGATACTTGCGGTTGACGGGATCTTCGGCGAAATAGGCCAGGGTGTCGTGCATCCAGCCCATGTCCCACTTGAGGTCGAATCCAAGCCCGCCGGCGAAAGTGGGCTTGGTGACCATCGGCCAGGAAGTCGATTCCTCGGCAATCGTCAACACGTCGGGAAACGCGGCGTGGACCTGCTCGTTGAATCGCTTCAGGAGCGAAATCGCCTCAAGATTTTCGCGGCCACCGAACTCGTTCGCGACCCATTCGCCGCTTTTTCGCGAATAATCGCGATAGAGCATCGACGCCACGGCGTCGACCCTGAGCCCATCGACATGGTACTTATCGAGCCAGAACAGCGCGTTGGCGATCAGGAAGTTCGCGACCTCGGGCCGACCGAAGTTGAAGATGAACGTATCCCAGTCGGGATGGAACCCTTGACGCGGATCGTTATGTTCGTAGAGATGTGTTCCATCAAAATAACCAAGCGCATGTTCGTCGGTGGGAAAGTGCGCGGGAACCCAGTCGACGATCACGCCGATTCCGCGCTGATGAAGCAAATCGATCAAGGCCATGAACTCGGCCGGTGAGCCAAATCGGCTGGTTGGCGCGAAGTAGCCCGTGACCTGATAGCCCCAGGAACCGTCGAACGGATGTTCGGCGATCGGCATCAGTTCGACATGCGTGAATCCCATCTCGTGAACATAGTCGGCGAGCAACGGAGCCAGCTCGTTGTACGTGAGCCAGCGGTTCGCCTCGCCTCGCATCCACGACCCCAGATGGACCTCGTAAATCGAGATCGGAGCCCCCAGCACGTTATTCCCCGAGCGATGAGCCAGCCACCGACCATCGTTCCACTGGTAGGAATCGAGGTCGCGAACGACCGACGCGGTCTTCGGCCGAGGTTCGGCTCCGAAGGCGTAAGGGTCGGCCTTGGCGACCTTGTAATCGCCATACGAAGATTCGATCGCGTACTTGTAAGTCATCCCATCGCCGATTCCCGGCACGAACCCTTCCCAGATTCCCGAAGATCCACGAAGTTCCAGACTGTTCCGGCCCGGCTGCCAGTCGTTGAACTCGCCGATCACCGAGACCCGGAGCGCGTTCGGTGCCCAGACCGCGAAGTGACAACCGTGGACTCCCGCTTGCTCGACCAGATGGGCACCGAGCTTGTCATACGCCTGGTAGTGTGTCCCCTCGCCGAGCAGGTAGAGATCCATCTCGCCGAGAATCGACAGTTGCCGGGCAGGCTCGGCGGGAAGCAATGACAGAATCCCCTGGAGCGGAATCCGGACCCAGCCCGGCCGGTTGTTAAGTTCATAGAGCAGCTCATACAAGGCTTTGTCGAGCATCAACGCATCGAGCAACAGGCCAATCCGGGCTCGGTCGCCCGGTAAGAACGGCGCACCCGCCGCCGTTGTCAGGTAAGCCTTCAAGAACGCGGCCGAGACCCAGGTCCGCCAGCTCCGGGCGAGCGGGCTCAACCGATCGAAGTTCTCGGGATGGTCGCCGACGAAATCGAAAAGAGCCGCGAAGGCCGCGTAGTCGAACGAACGGATCATCCCCACCACGTCCTTGAGCGGCGAGACCTTGCGGACCCGTTCGGCGAGCGGTTTCGCCGGTTCTCCCTCGAAGTCGAGGATGACGAAATCCTGGTCGGTCCGGAGAACCTGGCCGAGGTGATAGTCGCCGTGAATCCTGATCCGCGCGGCCTCGACCGGCAGACCGCGCAGGGCTTCGATCCGGTCGAGGAGCCTCGGCGCCTGGTCGAGGACTCGATCGGCCTGGTCACCAATGATTCCGGTCAGTCTGGCTCGGCCGGCCCGCAGCACGCCCAGCGTTTTCTCGACCTGGTTGGTCACCTCGTTGGCCAGGTGGTCGAGGTCGTTCGGGGTCATCGGCTCGGGGCAAAACGCCGGCTGGTCGGGGTTGCTCGCCAGCGCCAGATGCAGCTCGGCGGTCCGGCGACCCAGTGTCGCCGCGTCGTCGAGATAGTCGCCGATCGCGGCTCGGATCGCGACGGGAACCGGCGTCTCGACCAGTTCCAGGAGCGATCGACCTTCAAATGACTCGGGCTCGGTCGCACTGGCCCGTTCGTAATAAGAGCGTAACGCGCCCAGTGCGTGATCCCAGCCGGTCCCCAGGTTCGGGACCAGTCCTTGGAGGATTCCGATCATCATCGGGTCGGAGCCGGGAACCTCGTAGAGGATGGCCCCGGCGGTCTGCGGAATCCGGTTGAAGGTGGTCTTCTCGGCGAGAAACCGGCCGATCTCGAAGTCGGGATTGATCCCCAGGTCGAGCCTCCGAAAAATCTTGAGGATCAGCCGATCGCCGAACAGGATCGCGGAGTTACTCTGCTCGAACGAGCCGCCGACGACCGGCAACGGCGCGTCGATCGGACCTCTCGCCTGAGTAAACGCGGCCGTCGTCAACGCCTGGACCGACCCCGACCCCGCCGGAATCGTCCGTGAACCGGCGATGGCTTCCAGGAGCGTCGCCCCGACTTCGGGGTCGGCCAGCGAGTCGTAGATCAGCCCCAGACCTGGTAATCGACCGATAACCCGGCCCGGCTGATCGCGCTCGATCGTCGCGGCTCTTGCTCCTTGAGCCAGACCGATCGGCAGGAGATAGGTGTCGGCGAGGCCCGACTGGTACTCGACCCGAATCAAGCTCAGACAGGTTCCCGACGGGAATCCGCCGCCCCTGGTCCAGTCGAGCCACCGGACGGTCCGGATCGGGCGAGCCTTGCCGGCGAACCAGCGCTGGCGGGCCAGGAAGTTCGGCAGTTCTTGAGTCTCAAGAATCCGGCGGGCTTCACCGTCGAGCGCGGCGTCAATCGGACTGGGGTCGGAAACGGCCGCCATCGTTCAAGGCTCCTGAATCGAAGAATCAAAGGCAATTCAAACGAAATAATCAAAATCTCGTTCGGTCTTTACTTTGCGCCTGATCCGAAAAATATGGGCCGGGCAGGAGTGGGGATCGAGCTGAACGAAGTTCGCTTCGCCCGCCCAGAGATAGCGGGCGTCGCTGATCTGATCGTGAACCTGATACGGTTCGCCGTGGGTCAGGTTCAGATCCCAGAACGGCACGCGGACCCAGGCCGACTGGGTATTCCGGGGGTCGAGATTGACGACGGTCAGGACCACGTTGGCGTTGTCGTCGGTCTTCTTGAGGTAGGCGATGACTTGTTCGTTGTCGGTCGCGACGAACTGGAGGTTCCGATCAAAATGGAGCGCCAGGTTGTCGCGGCGGACCTGGTTGATCCGGGTGATGAACGCCCGAAGGTTGCCCGGCGCGTCGAGATCCCAGTGGCGGACCTGGTACTTCTCGGAGTCGAGATATTCTTCGGAACCGGGCTTCACGGGGGTGCCGACACATTGCTCGAACGGCGGCCCGTAGATCCCATACGTGGCTCCGAGCGTGGCCGCCAGGACCAGGCGGATCTGGAACGCGGGACGACCGCCGTGATGGAGGAAATCGTTGTTGATATCGGGCGTGTTGGCGAACAGGTTGGGCCGCATCGTCTCGACGGCGTCGGTCCGGGTCAGCTCGGTAAAGTATTGCTCGATCGCCTGCTTGGTGTTCCGCCAGGTGAAGTAGCTGTACGACTGCGGGTAGCCCCCCTTGGCCAGCCGGAGCATCAGCTTGGGGCGGGTGAAGGCCTCGGCCAGGAAGATCACGTCGGGGTTCCGGTCGCGGATCTCGCGGATCACCCAGTCCCAGAAGCGGAACGGTTTGGTGTGCGGATTATCAACCCGGAAGATCGTCACGCCATGCCCGACCCAGAAGAGGAAGACGTCGCGCAACTCGGCATAGAGGGCTTCCCAGTCCTCGCACTCGAAGTCGATCGGGTAGATGTCTTGATATTTCTTGGGCGGATTCTCGGCATACTTGATGGTGCCGTCGGGCCGGTGACGGAACCAGCCGGGATGCTCCTTGACATAAGGGTGGTCGGGCGAGCACTGAAACGCGATGTCGAGCGCGATTTCCAGGTTCAACTTCCGGGCGGCGGCGACCAGGTGGTCGAAGTCGGCCAAGGTTCCAAGTTGCGGATGGACCGACTTGTGACCCCCTTCCGGCCCGCCGATCGCCCAGGGGCTTCCCGGGTCGTCGGGGCCGGGCGTCAGAGTATTATTCGGTCCTTTGCGGAACGCTCGGCCGATCGGATGAATCGGCGGGAGATAAACGACGTCGAACCCCATGCTCGCCACGTAGGGCAACCGATCCTCGGTTGTCTTGAAGGTTCCATGCTCACCGGGAACCGGCGATGTTGATCGTGGAAACATCTCGTACCACGCGCCGTAGCGAGCTCGTTCGCGCTCGACGATCACTTGAAGGTAAGGTTCGTGGGTGAACCCCCGGGTCCGGTCGGGCGTTTTCGCCATGATCGCGACGAGTTCGGGGTCGAGCCCCGCCTGAATTCGTCCGGCCTGGTCGCCGGGCTTCGCCAGAACTTCGCAGCGAGCCCCGAGCCATTTCGCGTCCTCGCCCGAGGCTCGACGCGCTCCGGTCAGAACGTGCTCGGCTCCTTCAAGGAGTTCGCTGGCGACGTCCTGACCGGCCTCGGTCTTCCGGCGGAGTTCGTCGTGCCACGACTCGAACCGGTCGATCCAACCTTCGATCGTGTATTCGATGGTCCCGCGCTGATCGACGGTAAACCGGCCGGTCCAGCGATCGTTGTACGGTTGCGCGACCATGGGGGTTTCGCGCCAGTCGGTCGCGCCCAGTAATCGATATTTGAGTACAACCTTGAGGATATCATGCCCTTCGGCGAAGACGTCGGCGTTGACGACAACTTCCTCGCCAACGGTTCGTTTGATCGGAAAGAGACCGCCGTCGATGGCCGGGTGAATCGCCTCGATGATCACGCGCGACGGGGCCTTCAACGCCGGGCCGCTTTCTCTCGACTGGGAAACCGTTCGACCGAACAGAGCCATGATTCGCCCTCGAATTCGCGCGGTTCAGAGGACCGGCCAGGTTTCCCTTGATAGTCCAGGAGACCATCCCAGGGAACCGGCAACCGCGGCTGGTACGTTCTCAAACTCGACCGGGTCAACGACGAAGCTCCGGCGTCACCACCATACCATGACCCTGGCGTCAGGGCACTTCCCCCGAGCGGCTCGCCGCCGAGAGCGGGTTGGCGACCGACTCCAGCGACGCTCCTTCAGCCTTCACCCCGAAGATCAGGGTGACCACCACCGCGAACGCCAGAAGCCCGGCCGCGAACAGGTAGCCATGATAAAGCTGGAACGGGTCGCCCGACTGGATCAGTCGGCCGAAGATCCAGGGGGCCGTGGTTCCCCCCACCGTGGTCCCGAGAGCGTAAAACAAGGCGATCGCCATCCCGCGAATTTCGAGCGGAAAGACCTCGCTGACCGTCAGGTAGGCCGAACTCGACGCCGCCGACGCGAAGAAGAAGATCACGGTCCAGAGAACCGTCTGAGAGGTTGCCGACAGATGACCATGAGCGAACAACCAGCCCGTGACGGCGAGCAAGATCGCCGACGCGGAATAGGTCGCCGCGATCATCGGTTTCCGTCCGACGCTATCGAACAAATGACCCAGTGCGATCGGCCCGCAGAAATTGCCGACGGCGAACGGTAACAGATAAAGTCCCGTCCGGTCGCTGGCCACTCCATAAAATCGGGTCAGGACCAGGGCGTAAGTGAAAAAAATCGCGTTGTACAGAAACGCCTGCGAGACCATCAAGGTCAGCCCCAGGAACGACCGCCCCGGATAAGTCTGCACCATGGTCCGGGCGATCAGGCCGAAGCCGACGTCATTCCGGGGCTGAAGCTTGATCGTCTCGTGGACCGGTTCGAGCTTCGTGCCCTCGTCTTCGAAGTGCTTCTCGATTTCTTCGACGACTCGCTTCGCCTCGGCTTCGTGGCCGTGGGTGATCAGCCAGCGTGGGCTTTCGGGAACATGGTTGCGGTAGAAGATGATGATCAAGCCCAGCGCCGCGCCGATTCCGAATCCAATCCGCCAGCCGATGTTCACGGGAAAGATCCGGGGATCGAGCAGGACCAGCGTCGCGAGCGAACCAACCGCCGCGCCGATCCAGTAACTGCCATTGATCGCCAGGTCAACCCGCCCCCGGACGCGAGCCGGGATCATCTCATCGATGGCCGAGTTGATCGCCGAATATTCGCCGCCGATCCCCGCCCCGGTGAAGAACCGGAAGACGGCGAAGCTCCAGAAGTTCCACGAGAAACTCGTACAGAACGCCGCGACGAGGTAAAGCCCCAGTGTGACGGTGAATAACTTCTTCCGACCCAGACGATCGGTCAGGTAGCCGAAGACCAGCGCCCCCAGGACCGCGCCGACCAGGTAAGCCGTGCCGAGCAGACCGATCTGACTTTCCGAGAAGTGGAGGGTTTGCTTCTCGCCGAGAATTCCACCGATCGCCCCGACCAGCGTGACTTCGAGGCCGTCGATGATCCAGGTGATTCCCAGGGCGATGACGACTTTCCAGTGCCAGCCGCCCCAGGGGAGCCGGTCCATCCGCGCCGGGATGTCGGATTCGATCGAAGCGGATGGCTCCGCGGCGGTTGTGGACATCGATTAGACCTGTTCGCGGTCAAGATTCGTGAAATCGGAGCGAATCTTCTAGCAGAAGCCGTGCCACTACCTCGACGTTCGTAAAAAGCCGGCTGGAGCGTTAGGCTCAACGGGATTACAATCCGCAAGGTCGTCAGAACCAGGAGAGATCGGCGGGGAATTCCCTCGACCGGATTTCTCCCGCCTTCGGTCGAAGGAGTGACCGTTGAATGAAGCGTCGCCCCAATAAAGTCGTCAACTACGCGGTCTATCTTCTGGTGCGCCTGATCGTCGGGATCGCCCAGGCGATGAGCGTCGAGCAGTCCTACGCCTTCGCCCGGACGCTCGCGGCCATCCTCTACCGGGTGGATAAGCGGCATCGCAAGATCGGGATCGAGAACCTTCGCCAGGCGTTTGGCGACACGTATACCGAGGCCGATCGCGACCGGATCGTCCGGGGGGTCTATCTCCATTTCTGCATGATGTTGATGGAGATCCTTCACATCCCGCGCAAGCTGCACCCGAACACCTGGCGCGACCGGATCACTCTGGTCGGTCACGAGAAAGTTCTCGACCGCCTCCTCAAGGGGGGGCCGCTGATCATGCTGACCGGCCACTTCGGCAACTGGGAAATGGCCGGTTATCTGTTCGGAGTCTTCGGGTTCCCGCCCAACTCGGTCGCCAGGGCACTCGACAACCCCTATCTCGACCGTTACTTGAAGTCGTTCCGCGAGCGGACGGGCCAGAAGATGATCGCCAAGAAGGGGGGTTACGACGAGATGCTCGAAGTCCTCCGGACCGGCGGTGTCCTGTCGTTCCTGGCCGACCAGGATGCCGGCGAGCGGGGGATGTTCGTCGACTTCTTCGGCCGACCGGCATCCACTCACAAGGCGATTGCCTTGATGGCGATCGAGCACCACGCGCCGGTGGTGGTCGGCTATGCCCGGCGGATCGGTCCCGGCTTTCGCTACGAGGTGGGCTGCACCGAGCTGTTCGAGCCCGAAGAATGGACCGGAACCGCCGACGACGCGCGGCTGCTCACCCAGCGCTACACCTCGGCGCTCGAAGCGATCATCCGCAAGGACCCCGAGCAATACCTCTGGCTCCATCGCCGCTGGAAGCACCAGCCGAAGCCGAAGAAGGCGAGGACCACAACCCCGATCGCCGAGCCGGTCTGATCCGGGAACAAAACGAAGCCATGACCGACCCCCTCGCCCGAAAAGTCGTCGCCTGTGTGATCGGAACCCGCCCCGAGGCGATCAAGATGGCCCCGGTGGTCCTCCGGCTCCGCCAGTTCGACGGCCTCCGCGTCCGTTTGATCTCGACCGGCCAGCATCGTGAACTGCTCGACCAGGCACTTGCCGACTTCGACCTGACGCTCGACCGCGACCTCGGCTTGATGCGACCCGGCCAGACCCTGGCCGAGCTCCCCGCGCGGGCCTTGACCTCGCTCGATGAGGCGTTTGCGGCCGAATCGCCTGATCTGGTTCTGGCTCAAGGGGATACGACGACGGTTCTGGCCGCGGCATTGGCTTCGTTTTATCGCCGGGTTCCCTTCGGGCACGTCGAGGCGGGGCTCCGGACCGGTCAGCCCGACCGGCCGTTCCCCGAAGAAAAGAACCGCGTTCTGGCCGGGCACCTCGCCTCGGTTCACTTCGCGCCGACGCCCCGGAGCCGGCTCAACCTTCTTCGCGAAGGGATCAGCAACGCATCCATCCACGTCACGGGCAATACCGCGATCGACGCCTTGCGGTTGACCGCCGATCAACCTTGCCGACTTCCCGTCCGGCTCCAGACCGATCGGATGATCCTGGTCACGGCTCATCGTCGCGAGAGTTTCGGCGAGCCGATGGTCGAGATCTGCCGGGCGATCATCGATCTGGTCGACCGCGATCCCCAACTCAGCGTGGTCTTCCCGGTTCATCCCAATCCCTCGGTCCGGTCGGTCGTGGGTTCGTTGCTTCAGGGTCGTCCGCGAATCCAGTTGATCGAGCCGGTCGGTTATCGCGAGTTCGTCGGCTTGATGCGCGGCTCGTTCCTGATCCTGACCGACTCCGGCGGTGTCCAGGAAGAAGGTCCGGCGCTCGGCAAGCCGGTGCTCGTCCTGCGTGACGAGACCGAGCGCCCCGAAGCGGTGGAAGCCGGGACGGTCCAGCTCGTCGGCCCGCACCGATCGGCGATCGTTGAATCGGTCGAGTCGCTCGCCCGGGAGCCCGACCGGTATCGCCAGTTTGCCCAGGTGGCCAACCCCTATGGCGATGGCTGGGCCGCCGAGCGGATCGCTCGGGTCATTCTCGGTCGGTTCGGGCTCGAAATCGCCGATGATCCGGCCGGTTTCTCGCCAATCTGGCCCCGGGCGTGATAAGATTTTCGAGTCGGGACGGTTTTCGCGGCGACGGACTTCGAGGCGATCCATGCATGCGTTTGAATTTCTCCGGACGCTCGCGAAGGTGCCGCCCCGGTCGCTCTACGCGGTCCTGGGGGATGACGCTTATCTCCGCGACGAGAGTTTGAAGGGCATCGCCCGGCAGGCGCTCGGGGCCGATGCCGATGCGCTGTCGGTCTCGCGGTTCGCGGGAGAGCATGCCAGCCTGGCGGCGGTCCTCGACGAGGTCCGGACCTTGCCGTTCCTGAGCAAGTGCCGGGTCGTGATCGTCGACGGGGCCGATCCATTCGTCACCGCGCATCGTAAGGAACTCGAAGCATTCGCCGAGAAGCCCAGTTCGTCGGGCGTGCTGGTCCTGTCGGTCAAGTCGATGCCCGGCAACACGAAGCTGGCCAAGCTGATCGAGAAGTCGGGCCTGATCATCGACTGTAAGTCGCCTGATGAGCGTGACTTGCCGAAGTGGTTGATCGAACTCGGCAAGTCGCAAAGCCACGTCAAGCTTGAGGCCGACGCCGCTCAGTTGATGGTCGAACTGGTCGGTCCGGAAATCGGCCTGCTGGCGATGGAAGTCGAGAAACTGGCCGTGTACGTCGGCGATCGTAAGGTGATCCGGCGCGAGGATGTGGCCCGGATGGTCGGGTCGGGGCGTGTCGAGAAAATCTGGACGATCATCGACGACGCGACGACCGGCAAGGGGGCCGAGGCTCTGGCCGACCTCGACCATCTCCTCGCCTCGGGCGAGCATCCGATCCCGATCCTGGCTGCGATGGCGACCACGTTCCGCAAGGTCCACCATGCCGGGCAGTTGCGCCGGGCTCGGGTCGACTTACGCGACGCTTGCCAGGTCGCCGGAATTACCTTTCCCGCCGCGATCGAGAAAACCAGCCGGCAGCATGCTCACCTCGGTCCGGGGCGTGTCGATCGGCTCCCGGAGTTGCTCCTTCAGGCCGACCTCGACCTCAAAGGGGATTCGCCCCTCCCGCCTCACGTGATCCTCGAACGATTGGTCGTCGAGCTGTCCAGCCCCCGCCGCGATTGATCCGGTTCGCCCCGCATCGCCTGACTTGCCGAGAACCCATGAACCATTGCATCGCCAAGATTGTCGAGATCGTGGAGCGAGGAGCCGACGACCGCCGGTCGATCCTTCAGCTTGGCTACAACCTGGGACGGCTCAGCGAACTGACGGAACTTGGTCGGGAACCATTCTGGGACCGCTGGAAAGAGCCGGTTGAGACCTGGGATTTACCACGTCTGCAAGTATTGGTCCATGAGTTGCAAGACTTGATTGTCATCCCTTTCGCCCAACCTTCGCAACCGTCGATCGATTCGGTCGAACCCCGATGAGACGACACACTCTTTTTGCGTCCCGACCGACTTCTGGTTGGTTCATATCGTATGATCCACTCAAACACTCGATTCGCTGAGACAGTCTGATCGCGCACCCTCCGACTTCCACCGTCACGCCCAGGAGTTTGTTTCCATGTCTCCCCTGAATCCGACTCTGGTCGAGCAGGTCGAAACCAGAGTTCGTGAGTTGACGCACGGCCGGATCCGGAACCTTTCGGTCGAAGAAATCCAAGGGCATGTGGTGGTCAAGGGGGAGGTCTCGTCCCATCACACCCGCCAACTGGCCCTGCACGGCGCACTCGAACTGCTTTCAGGCGACCGGTTCTCGGCCATGATCACCGTCGGCTGAACCGATCGCCCTCCGATCCGGGCCTCTGTCTGATGCCGGTCAAGGCTTGCTCTGCCTCACGTTCGGGCAGAGCAAGCTCCTGATTCTTCCAGATTCTGCTGATCCGGGGTCAGTGCCGGCGACAACCGGAAATGTCGGGGTAACTCGGAGAACCGGTTTGTTTCGTCAGCCTTGGCGACGCTCCCCTACTGAAATCACCGAATTCGTTGTATGATGGAACAAATTCCCGAGCGATCCAGTGGGGTCTTCGGGAGGGGTTTCTCCACTCGGATTTCGGGAAGGGGTCCAGGGATGATTCGGATCGCTCTGAGGACTTGGGTGCTGGCTGGTCTGCTGATCAGTCTGGTCGCGGCCATGCCCAGCGAGTCGAGGGGCGATGCCGAGTCATGGGACGCCGTCTACCTGGGCGGAACCAAGGTCGGCTGGATGAATACCCGGGTCGAGCCGGTCAAGGATGGCGACAAGCAACTGATCCGGGTCCGGGTCGACTTCTTTCTCTCGCTCAAGCGGGGTCGAGACATCAGCAATATCAAGGTCGAATACGGTACCATCGAGACCCCGGAAGGGCAGATCCTCCGACTCGACACGCTGACCCATGCCAGTTCCAGCGTTCTGCGGGTCCACGGTGACGTCATCAACGGCAAGATGAAGCTCAAGATCGAGAACGGCAATCAGAAGCAAGAGCAGGTCATCGACTGGACTCCCGACACGTTCGGCCCGTATGGGGTCGAGATGAGCCTGTCGCGAAACCCGATGAAGCCGGCCGAGACTCGTCAGCTCAAGACCTTCATCCCCGACCTGAACCGGATCGGGATCGCGACCTTGACCGCCAGGGGGATGGAAAACGTCCCGCTCGGCGGCGGCGAGAAACGCGAACTGCTCCGGGTCGATCAGGAGATCGGCTTCGAGAACGGCAAGAAGCTTCCCGAGATGAACACGACCTTCTGGGTTGATTCGGGTGGTCAGATCCTCAAGACCTTCACCGACTCCAACGGCGGGATGATCTCGTACAGGACCACCAAGGAAGCGGCG
>JAJYCH010000783.1 GCA_021778575.1 Planctomycetota bacterium | reverse complement strand
GCGGATAGACCCGACCGATGTCAGCCAGGCGGCATACACTCTGCCCGGGACGATCGATCGGTCGTACAGATTCAAGGTCTCGTTCACTTCTCCTCCCCCCCAAAACCCCTTCCAGGGCGAATTTTTCATCATCGACCCTTGGAAGCCGGAGCGGAAGGAACGCGTTGGAGTCCTGGCTACGTTCTCCCCACCGGTCCAGGTTGTTCCTCCCCTTGTCGCGCTAAAACCCAAGCAGGATTTAGGTGCGAGGTCGCGATTCTCGATCATTTCTAGGACCCTGCTCGAAGGCTTGCAGGCTAGCGTCGAGGGTGGGGCCGATTGTCCGATTCTGGTCACGCCCACGCGGGTCGATGGTCCGGCGATGACGGCCACCTTCGAGGTGAACATTCTCCCTGGGTCTTACCCGCCTGAAGGAAGCGAGATCCATATCGTTGTGACCTGGGCTGGGGATGGCCATCTCTCGATCCCTGTCGTCATATCTCGATGATATCTTGCTCGGAGCTCGCGATGAGAGACTATCGCACCGCCCGGCGACGTGGCTTCACCTTGATCGAACTGCTCGTGGTCATCGGGATCATTACGATCCTGGTGGGCCTACTTCTCCCGGCGGTCCAGTCGGCTCGTGAGGCCGCGCGAAGGACCCAATGCCAGAATAACTTGAGGCAATTGTCGTTGGCGTTGCACGGCTTCGAGGGCTCGTGGGGAGGATTTCCACCTGTTACCTACTCGGTGCTCGTTGATCGAGGCAACTCCATAACATCACCACACGAATACTCTATTCAGGTGATGCTGCTTCCGTACCTTGAGCAAGCGACCCTGGCGAATAGCCTCAACTTGACCCTGGCGAGCGATTATCTTCCGCCGGGAAATCCCGGGAATACAACGGTCGCTTCTTTAGCGATTGCGACGTTTCTTTGTCCTTCCGATGCGATTGGGCACGGGGGCGGGGCGAATTCTTACCGGGGGAACGTTGGGACGTGCATCGCGTGCGGCGGTCCCGACTTGTGGAACGGATGTTTCATGGAGCGGATCGGGCCCGCCGCGAGCTTCCTGGACGGATTGTCGAACACCCTGGCATTCTCCGAGAAGCCCATCGGCTCTCCGACACCAATCGCCGTATTTTCTCCATTCCGGGACTGGTTCGAATATGTCCCCGGCTATACAGCCAACATGACAGCAGACGGCTGGGCGAGCGCGTGTGCCAATCCGGGACCGTTGGGTCCGGATTATTCGCTGGCAGCGACCACCCCGGCGGGCCGGTCATGGCAATATTCAGGGGCGATTTTTACAGCGTTCTTCACCGCTGTCCCCCCCGGCTCTCCAGTGCCCGACTGCGGCACGAGGGTTGGTGGTGGAGAGGGCCTCTTCACGGCGAGGAGCTATCACCCGGGCGGCGTGAACGCCGCGATGGCCGACGGATCAGTCCGGTGGTTTGGTTCCGGAGTGCCAACCTCGTTCTGGCGGGCGCTGGGCACGCGTGCCGGAGGCGAAGTCGTCGCGGAATGATCCTGAGATGATCGGTTCGAACTCTAACATGGGAGTTGATCAGATGACCGGAAGAACGTCTTGGAAGTGGGCCTTGCCCTTGCCGGCAGCGGGACTGGCTGTAGCCCTGGTCGGGCTCGCGATATTCCACGCACGGGCCGACGATCCGGGCGGGGGTGGCGGCAAGGCCGGCACCGGTCCTTGCGTCAATAACGCGAACGCCCCCTGCCCAACCTGCGCCTCGACCGCAGAGACTGATGACGTCAACGCCACGATGGTCGCTTTGAGCTACAAATGCACCGGGGGTGCCGCTGCGCCCGCCGGCTATACCTCTGGGCAGATCTGCGGGAATACGAACACGACGGGTTGTCAGAACGGGACGTTCTCATGCGGGACCGCGTTCGACTGTAACAGCGGCGCCAACCTCGGAGACTGCGGCATCGGAGTGAGCTGCGCGAGCCCAGTACCCGCACCCGCACCCGCACCCGCTCCGACTCCGCCGTCGAGCTGAATGTCCCTGAGCAAATCGGGGGGGCAGCTAAAGAGTCAGATTTTTGGCAGCCCCTTCGGTCTTGATTCGCCAGTTTTTTGATTAGATACAATTCGGGAGTCCTCCGACAGTGGCCGACCGCCTTTCGCTAATCATCGACCGGTTGCGTCTTGAGATGCAGTCGTGGAATTCGGTCGAGATGACAGTCAGACGAGAACAGACCATGCAGAATGTCCCCGCCCGGGTCAAAGACCCGACGGTGAGGGTTGAGGAACATTACATCGAGACAAAGCTAGGGCAGCGTCTGCTCGAAGAGGTGTCCACGTCGGCTGATGGGAAAACAAAGCGTCAGCTCGACTACAGCGACGGCGAGCGCTGTGCTCGCGTCTTCTTCGACGCGTCGAATTCACATCAAACTCAGATCGATATCACCAACCGATTCTCCTCCGAGCATGAGATTGGTTTTACGCGGAGGCCGGAGCCATTCTTCTATTATTATGTCGGGAAGGTTCCAATTTTCGACGCGTTGCGTACTGCCCAGCCGCTCGGCGAAGGACAGGCGATGGGACGTCCCTGCGATCTCTACCTTTTCACGGGGGTGAAATTGGTCGAGTCGCCGCTGGATGCGGTCTACTACTTGGACCAAGAGACTTCAGCGGTGCTGAAAGCCGAATTCTTCAAAGCTGGCGGGGAGAGGAATTCCTCGGAAGCGATCCGGATTTGGGAAGCAAAATCTCTCGATGCGGTCGATGGCGATCACCACATCGCGTTCAAGTCCGAGAATCAATTTTTCCAAAAGTCATCAGCGGGTCGCTTGCCGCTCCTCACGAACACGGTCGTAATTGAATCAGTTCATTACAACGGCGAATTCGACGCGAAAACCTTCTGGCCGGTTTATCAACCGGGTGTTCTGGTCAATGATACGATT
>JAJYCH010000782.1 GCA_021778575.1 Planctomycetota bacterium | reverse complement strand
GTATTCCTCCTTCATACAAAAAGGAGATATCTCTAACCTGGGAGTGCAAACCCTGGATCAGTCGGGAGAATTGGGCAGCGTCGATGGATGGTCCATCCGCCTGCGCTATCATAGCCAATACAATAATAACGTGCCCGGTCACTTGATATCGACTCCTTGGATCGGTCTCCGACTGAATTCCGATGTCACTCCGCAGTCTGAGATGGCGGAACGGCGATGATTTCTCGACCCAGGCCATCCAAAGCCCATTGGATCAAGGACACGTCGGAACCGTTAGGAACGAGACGTAAATAACTTCCCGATTTCTCTGTGTCCTGGTGGCATGCTCAAGGGACGCAGTGAGCATGGAAAGATGCCGCTGAAAGACCATGCACACTGCGTCCTTCAAGCATGCCACCCGGGAACTGATTCCCGGCCCGTTCCTTATGTAGCCTCTCGGGGGCATATTGATCGCTACAATTAAAAACATGGGACCGCAGGTTTATCCCAAATCCGATGCGATTCCACGTAAGATTATAGGAAAGATCAGTTACCGGGAGGTGTTTGTTGCTGAATGTATTGCTGTACGGGCTTCGAGCACTTGACCGTCGTCTTGTCGCCACCTGTGCAGAATCCATTGACGCAGACGCCACCGATATTTATGGTTCCCGTGCATGTAATCTGTCCCGATGCTGCCCAACCGCCCGTGGGAGTTGTTTTGCTATTGTCAATTGTGGCGGCCCAAGTTTGATTATCGGGACAGCTAACACACTCTTGGTTCTCTGTCGCCGCTGTACAATACGCCGTGGCATCATAACCGGCAGGGTAATTCATCCCCGCGCAGTTGTAGCCAAGAGTATTGCCATTGTTGTCCTTGAGCAGTGGATTCTGGTTGTTGGTCCCTCGAGCGGACGCGAGAACCATTTCTGGAACTTGTTGACTTCTCTGGATTGACCCACCAAAAAAAAGGATCGCAACCGAGCCAAAGACGGTAACCATGGCAAGAATGAGCGGGCTCAGCGAATGACGCATTGAAAAAGCTCCTTGAATCTTGGAAATAGGGTTTACTTGGGTAGGGATTCCAGACTCCTTACCCTTCTTCAATCGACCAGTTCGCCGCCATTGCGGGTCCCCAGCCCTCGCCAGACTTCTTGCGAGATCGAGTCGCCGACGAAACGAACCGAATTGTCTCCCATGAGAGCATTGACGCCTTCGGGATGGTTGCTCCGAGCAGTGGCCATCCCTCCCGCAGGCAACATTCCCCCATAAAGACAGTCCGTGATCGGGCCATTCGGCGTTTGCGTGTGCGTATAGAGAGTGTGCTCACGCCCCGGCCAGAACCACCAGTTACCGCCGATCGTGCCGAAGTTACTGTTCGACGAACGACCTTCAATCTGGCAACCGATCATGAATTGATCGGCCGTGGTGCCGTAGCCTGGAGCCATCCAGAAGTCTCGATTCGCGACAGGTTGAGGACGATTCGAACCGTGGAGACGCTCGGAAAAGGCAACCGTATGGCTCAGTCCATCGACGATCATGGCCGCCGAGATCGGATCTACGTCATTGTAAAAGCCGTTGCCGCTATCCGAATATTCCGGATTCATTCCGGGTCCAGGGCCAAGACCGACATTACCTCGATAGTTGCTACCAGGCGAGGCATCAAATCCATCGGATGGACATAAATACGCAGCAATCTTCGTTGCGCTGATTGTCGCGTTCAGAGAATTGGCCTGGGAGAATGATGGAACCTCCGGAAAAAATGCTCCCGGAGTGAAGCTCCCAACAGCGAAGTTAACCCCGTCATACATCGGCTTCTGATCCAGGTAAGGCAAGATCCTGACCTGGATCGAGAACAGACCGTGATAATTCACATAGCCTAAGGCAAGATTATAATGATTTGTGATCGGTAACGGATAGCAACCATTCACGTCATGATAAAGTGTCGTCCCCAACCCGATCTGACGCAGATTGTTGGAGCATTGCGTTCGTCGGGCGGCTTCTCGGGCCGACTGCACGGCCGGTAGCGTCAGGGCGATCAACAGGGCGATGATCCCCACGACCACCATCAGTTCGATCAACGTAAAACCGCGGCTTCGCGAGCGATTCGGGATCATGGCCGGTTCCCTCGGGTTTCCGGAAGAATCAGAACGCTGATCTTGAGCGTGGGATGGTCGGGATGGTCCGTCTTGATGATGATCTCGCCGGTCTGGCTCGACCCGAGACGACTCAGGTCCAGGCTCAGCTTTAATGGGTGAAGGCGAGCCGAATCGACCGGAAGTCGCGGCGGTTCCGCCACGATCACGCTGTCCACTCCGAGAATCCGGAACGGCCGGTCGGTCGCCTGGATCACGACATCTTTGGAAATGAGCCCGGCACTCGATCGCAACGTCAGGCCGGCCGGCGTCACCGTGACCAGCGGTTCGACCTTCCAATCAATTAACTGATTCCGGCGCGATCCATCAGGCCAGACCAGGGTAAATTCGCCGCGCTGGAGTCCTTCCTTAGAGGAAGCCGGCAGACGGATCATGACCTTCCGCGACGATTGCCGGACACCCGCCGAGTTTGTCACGATCGCCGGTCCGTCAAATTCGGCGGTCAACGGCGCGGCCGCCTCGACCGACTGCACCGGGTCTCGCCCATCCTCGCCAACCTTACGACAGACCACCTCGAACGACTGGTGGCCCGGACGATTGAGCGGCAACGTCCGATCCGAAGAATTGGCGATCTTGACATCGAAGGCCGAGGTCAGGTCCGCCAGGATCGCGAAGCCAAGCCCTGGCGATTCGGGCTCGCTGGTGTGAACCTCGAACGTCAGGCGACGCTTCCCGGTCTGGAACCCAGGCTTGAACTCCACCGTAACCTTGCCGGTCCCCTGCGCCGGGATCGGACCGGCGACCGGCAGAACCTTCGAGCAACAAGGCACCC
>JAJYCH010000040.1 GCA_021778575.1 Planctomycetota bacterium | reverse complement strand
TCGATCCACCCGAAGCGTTACGAGATCGTTTTCGGCCTGGTGATCGTGGCCAGCCTGCTCGATTCCGTCATGGTGTTCCGCCATGCCATCCAGGACGCCTTCCCCGACCCGCCGCCCCCTCGCCAGCCCCCCTCGCCCGAGATCGTGACGATCAAGGGGGAGTTCGCGAACATGACGATCCCGATGCTGGCCAACCAATGCACCGCCCAGGGGTACGAGCCGCTCAAGCCGGATGTCTGGGTCAAGACGCTGGGCGCTCCCGATTATCGCGGCGAGGTCTCGTTTCGCCCCGATCTGCCGGCAACGCCACCGGCAAGTTGCTCGCTGGTGGGCTGGACTCCCAACACGGTCAGCGTCCAGGTGACTTGCCCCTCGGCGGGCACCCTGGTTCTGAACCGAAACTGGAACGCGGGCTGGCGGGCCGACCCACCGTATCAGGTGTTGAGATTCGAGGGATTGATCGCGGCCCACCTTGAGCCCGGCGAGCACCGGATTCGTTTTGTCTTCGTTCCCAGAGACTTCTGGCTTGGCTTCTGGATCAGCCTGGCCTCGATCGTCGTTTGTGGGGCGAGCCTCGTCCGCTGGGGTCGCGCCCGAGGTGGTTCGATCGCCCCGGTCTCCTGATCGTCCCGGAGCGAGATCAGCTCATCAGGGGAGTGTCGCGGTCTCCGCCTGGCCTCGCGAGGCTCGACCGATTAGGCTTGAGAGAGCGTCCGGGCGGGACCAGGGTTGTCCACCTCCGGCGCTGGGTTCACTTCAGAAGGGGTCTGCCGGCGATGCGACTGGGGCTTTATGGCGGCACGTTCGACCCGATCCACCTCGGGCACCTGATCCTGGCCGAGGCTTGCCGCGAAGCCTGTGCGCTCGATCGGATCTGGTTTGTTGTCGCCGGGGCTCCGCCGCACAAGCCGGGCGGCCGGACCGACGTGAACCACCGGCTCGAGATGGTCCGGCTGGCGATCGCCGGCAACCCGGCGTTCGAGGTCTCCGAGATCGAAACCCGTCGCCCTGGACCGCATTACAGCGTCGAGACCCTGGCCGAGATCGCCCGCGAACAGCCCGAGGACGACCTCTTTTTCCTGATCGGTGCCGATAGCCTGGTCGACCTCCCGCACTGGCGGAGCCCGGAGGCGATCCTCAGGCTGGCGAGCCTGGTCGTCGCCAACCGGCCTGGTTTCGGGCCCGAGCCCTTCGACGTTCCCACGGAAGCCCGACCGATCCACCGGGTGACGATCCCACCGATCGGGATCGCCTCGAACGATGTCCGCCGCCGCCGGGTCGAGGGGCGATCAATCCGCTACCAGGTCCCCCGGGCCGTCGAGGCGTACATGGATGCCCACGGGCTTTACCGGCCCCAGACCTGATGGGATGGGCCACTCCGGTCGCGTCTTTGCCGAAACCCGGTTAAACTCAAGGATTGTTGGCCGAATATTATCCCGATCATGGACATTCCATTGGTCGATCGAGGCCGAGGTCATCATGAGCATCGACTCGTCGCCCGAAGCTCCTCCCCAGATCGAGTATCCTGAGTCAGATGGATTACCGATGGCCGATAACGATGTCCAGTACGAGTGGATCGTCACCATCAAAGGCGGCCTGGACGTGGTCTTCGGCGATCGCCCCGACGTTTACGTTGTCGGTAATCTGTTCTGGTATCCGGTCGAGGGGGACAACAAGACCTGCATGGCTCCCGACGTCCTGGTCGCCTTCGGCCGCCCCAAAGCCGGCCGCCGAGGTTCCTATCTCCAGTGGATCGAGGGGGGGATCGCGCCTCAGGTCGTCTTCGAGATCATCCGCTCGCCGAGCAACCGGCTCGCCGAGATGATCCGCAAGCACCAGTTTTACCAGCGGTTCGGAGTCGAGGAATATTATCTCTATGATCCCGACAATCTCGAACTTCTGGGGTGGTTGCGCGATGGCGAGGAACTTCGCGAGATTCCCGAGATGGCCGGATGGGTCAGCCCTCGGCTGGGAATCCAGTTCCAGATTGGAGACGACCTGAGGATTCTTGGTCCCGATGGACGTCCCTTCGCGACTTACCTGGAACTGTCTCGGCAACGAGACGAATCCACCCGCCGGGCCGAGGAATCCGCCCGCCGGGCCGAACGGCTGGCCGCGAAGCTTCGTGAGCTCGGCATCGACCCCGACGAATGACCAAATTTGAGATCCCTTTCCTGAACCATCCGCCCCGCGAGCGACCTGAAACCATGCGAGTTCTGTCCGGTATTCAACCTTCGGGTGCCCTCCACATTGGCAATTACATGGGGGCGATCCGTCAATATATCGACCTTCAGCGCGGGAACGACGCCTTCTACTTCGTGGCCGATTACCATGCCTTGACCAGCGTTCGCGATGCCGCCAAGCTTCGAGGCTATGTCTTCGACGTGATCGTGGATCTGCTGGCGCTGGGCCTCGATCCCGAGGTCGCCACCCTCTTCGTCCAGTCGGACGTTCCCGAGACCACCGAGCTGGCCTGGCTGCTGACCAGCGTCACCCCGATGGGCTGGCTGGAGAAATGCGTCAGCTATAAGGACAAGGTGCAACAGGGGTTGCCCGCCGAGCACGGCCTGTTCGCCTATCCCGTGCTCCAGGCCGCCGACATCCTGCTCTACGATGCCGACGTCGTTCCCGTCGGCCAGGATCAGAAGCAGCACCTGGAGATCACCCGCGACATCGCCGAGCGATTCAACCACGTTTACGGCAACACCTTCAAACTACCGAAACCCTATATCCTCGACACTGTGGCGGTGGTCCCGGGGCTCGACGGCCGGAAGATGTCCAAGAGCTACGACAATACCATCGAGATCTTCGACGACCCCAAGACGATCCTCAAGAAGTGCAAGAAGATCGTCACCGATAGCACGCCGGTGGAGGCACCCAAGAATCCCGAGACCGACAACCTCTTCGGGCTGTTCAAGCTGTTTGCCCCGCCGGATCAGGTGAGCGAGGTCGAGGGTCGTTACCGGTCGGGAGGGATCGGTTACGGCGAGGTCAAGACCCGGCTGGCCGAACAGATCAGCGCCCGGTTCGCCGAGCCTCGCGAGCGTCGGCTCGAACTCGTCGCCAACCCGGGCCGGGTCCACGAGATCCGCCAGGCCGCCGCGGATCGGGCGAAGAAGGCCGCGCGGATTGTCCTGGATCGGGCGCGAAATGCCTGCGGCGTCGGCTGAGACGGCTGAGACCGCTGAGACCGGCTCTCAAGGGTCGGGTTGACAGCCCCGGCCATCGCGTCTAGCCTGGCCCACCCTCTCGGCGATGAGGATCTTGCAATGATCGGGCAAGGAGGCCCAGCGATGTACGTCTTGTGCGTCGGTATGTATCGAGCCTGCTCGACCTGGCAGTACGAGGTGATCGCTGATCTTCTCGAACGCCATCGGGGGGCGACGCGCCTGGGCTACCGGACCGGCGAACAGTTCGCGGAACTTGATGACCGGTCCCCGGCCGCCGACGGCACCTGGAAGGTTCTCAAGTCCCACGAGGAACACCGACGTTTCGCCCGGGTCCTGGCCGAAGGTCGCGCCCTGGCGGTTTACGCTCATCGGGACGTTCGCGACGTTGTCTTTTCGTTGATGTACAAGCGTAAAGTCGATTTTCCGACGCTCGTGACGCAAGGGATGGTCCACCAGGTTCTGGCGAATGACCGGTTCTGGTCGGCTCGTCCTCGATCGATCACGCAACGCTATGACCGTCTGATCACCGATCCGACGACTGGTGTCGCGGAGCTTGCCGCCCATCTCGGGCTCACCCTGGAACCGGGAGAAGCGGCGCGGGTCGCCGCCGAATACTCGTTCCAGGCGAACCGAGCCCGGACGATTCGACTCGGCCAGAGTCTTCAGCGGAGCGGCGTCAACCTTGACGACCCGGAGCTGACCCAGGCTCACGACCAGGCGACTCTCTTGCACTGGAACCACATGAGGGAAGGCCGCGTGGGCGACTGGCGCGACCGAGCGACAGCGGGCCAGCGCGCCATCCTGGCCCGGATCTGCGGGCGCTGGCTGGCCGCTCATGGTTACGAGACCGATGATTCGCGAGCGATCGCCCAGGCTCTGGCGGTGGAGAGCCGACCTCGGTTCGACAGACTTCGTCGTGAACTGGCCATCGCCCGAGGTGCCGTCGCTTGCTGGCTCCGGTGTCTCTCGCTGCGTTATCCCAGGCTGGCCCGATCGGTCAAGCCGCTCCTGGGGATCACGCCCGAGGCTCCGCTCGCCCCACCGGCCAACGTCCGGGTTGACTCCGGGGCGGCGGCGGCTCCGAGCCACATCAAGAAGCCGGCCGCCAGCCTTCATTCGGCCGATCAAGCTTCGCGACAGCGAACGGAACGCGACTAACTTCCCGATTTCGCCTCGGGAAGTTCGCCGCGTCCTGTTGTCAAGCCGTTTTTAGCGAGCCCGGAGCCGTCGACGGCCGAGGGCGAGTCCCCCCAGCACGGTGGCGAACAGAACCATCGTCGAGGGTTCGGGCGCGGGCGTGGGTAGAGGAGCGGCGGTTGGGCTCGCCATTGACGGGTTGGTGACGACGACCATCTCGGCGGCCGGGACGGGAGCCACGGTGCCGGTTGTGGTGCTCCCGGTCGAGCTGTTCGCGGTGGGGGTTGTGGTCATCGTGGACAGGATCGGGTTCGGCGTCGAGGTGGGTTGCGTGACGCTTGAAGTCGAGCCCGACAGCACCCAGGACGGCGGCAGGACGAACTGGCTGTAGCGGATCGGGAAAACATAGTGAGTCACCTGGCTCTGGCTGGCCCCGGCGAGGCTACCGAGCTTGATCGAGTCGACCGTCGCCACCACGTTGACCTGACCGTTGCCGCTGACGGTCCCGTTGAGGTGGCCTTTCAAGAGCAGGCTGTTCTCGACGCTGGATTTCAGGTTCAGCGGCTTGTTCAAGGTCGGGAAAACCTGGTCGAGCAGGGGGACGCTGCTCGTCTTGTTGAACTCCGGAGTCTGGACTTCCACCTCGAACGGAGTGCCGCTGTAAGTGGTGGTCTGACCGCTCGCGAGCGATGAGGGCACGGCGACGAACTGGCCGAGGTTGATCGGTTGGACGACGGCCGGGTTGAACGAAGCCCCGGTGACTCCCTGAAACTGAAGGACCGCGGGCCCCGAGACCGACGCCGGATCGGCTCCGATCCCGACGACTCCCGATGTGTCATAAGCGAACGGTTGCTTCGAGGAGGGGGCTGCGTGCTTCGTCGAGGAGTAGGCGAGATCCGGACCGGAAATGAGGCCGACGCCGACGATCAGAAGGAACAGCGAGGCGCGCGCCGGAGCCGCGAGAGGAGTACATCCACGCATAGCCACGTCCTTGTGTTGTGTAGTGAGGAGACGGATCACGAAGCGAGCCCGACCTTGGGAGGCTTCGCGAACCTTTGATCGGCAATCGGGTGTGGATTCGAGGTGAGGGTTCTTGGGCGGATCGAATCATCGCTGGGCCAGTGCCAGGGCCAAGCGAATCGACCCATCCTGCCACCGGCGGGTGGACCAGTGGGAAGGGGCGAATCCCATTCCGGATGGTCAACCAAAGGGGCGAAGATGGGTCGTCGGTGTGGTCTCAGTCGGATCGAATCCACGGGCTGATCAGGGGAAGCGGCGGCCTTCAGTCGCGGACCGGGCGCTTCGAGCGGGTCATCCGGCGGCGGATGGCCCAGGCGATGACACCCGCTCCGAAGACGGCGATCGAGGCCGGTTCGGGAGCGGGAACGGGATCGAGCAGTGACGGCGAGATCTGGGCATACAAGGTGGTGTAGCCATCAGATCCCGTCAACGCGTTGGGGGCGTTGATCGCCTGCGAGACGTTGATCTTGATGTCCGAGGCGGGGAACGGCGGGCTGGTCGGCGCCGAGGTTCCGATCGGCGGTCCGCCGGTGATCGAGGTGACCGACGCGACCATGTCGGACGTCCCCGAACCGGTGATCCAGCCGTTCAACGTTCCCGAGACCTGGTAAGCGGTGGTGAAACCGGTGCCGTTGCCCACGTTCAGGTTGATGGTGAACGGGGTGTTGTTGTAGGTCAGCGTCGCCGACGCGGGCAGGATGTTCAGGGCGTCGAACTGACCGAGCGAGAACGTGCCCGGCGTGGTCAGGGTCTGCGAATTGACGCCGAGAAAGGTGATCGGGGCCACTCCGGCCTGGTTCGCGATCGACCCATAGGTCGAGTAGCCGTAGGACTGGACCGCCGAGGCCGAAGCGTCGGCTTCGGGAGCGAGGAGTCCAGCGTAGACCAGCAGGGCGGTCAGGGTCGAAGTGACGAGTCGAGGTAACATGGGCCTCATTGGTTAGCAATCTCCGATGGATCGGCCGACGTCGGTTTGAGCCCGAGGGGCTGAGACCGGTCGTCTCGAACAAGACTTTTGAGGGTGTCCGTACTTATAGAAGTGCAGCGTGGGTGGGACACTCCGAGAAGCCCACCCGGAAGCGGGAAGGCCGCCGCCCCACTCTTTGATTGAGGGGGCGGCGCGACTTTTTCGGATAACTTCATTGCGAAGCGATCAACCCGAAGCCGGCCTCAGGCCGACTTGCGGCTTGAGCGAAGCTTCTGGCGAAGGCCGAGGCCGAGCAGCGAGGTCGCCAGGATGGCCAGGGTCGTCGGCTCCGGAGCGCTGGTCGCCAGGGGCGGGCCGGGAGGAACGGCGGTGGTGACGATATCGGCCTGCACGGTGGTGTTGCCGCCGGCCGAGTAGGGGACCAGGTGGAGCGGCGAGTCAGCCAGGCTGACCGTGCTCACGTAGCTACCGGTCGGGGTTGAGAAGACCGGGCTGGTGATCGGGTTGAAATTCGCCGCCACGCTGCTCGACTGATTGCCGTTGGCGTCGGTTGAGATCGTTCCCGACAGCGTCCCGCTGATCGTGATCGGCGTCGAGTTCGGCGTGATCCCGTTGGTCGAAAGCGGGTTGTAGATGATCGTGAACGGCGTGTTGGTGTAGGTCGTCGAAGTGCCCATGGCCGTCTTCGAGACCTGGAAGTAGCCCAGGCCGGCGGTTGACGGAGCACCGAAGGAGCCCGACTGAATCGGGACGAAGGTGATGTCGGGGTTGCCGGTGATCGTCGACATTCCCGTGCTGGGGTTGATGTCGGTGACCGTCCCGGTCGTGCTGTAGGTCTGCACCGCGGTGCTGGTGCTGTCCGTGCTGGCGGCCGCCCGGACGTTGGCACCGGCCAAGGCCAGGCACGCCAGGGTGAAGGCCGACGTCCGCAGAACGTGCTTGCCAAGAGTCTTGCGCATCGTTTCCATACTCCTGAATCCGTGTCGTGCCCAAGCCATCCCGAAGCTGACGAGTGAACCGGGCCACCTTCCATGGGAAACGACAGCGAGCCTTTTTGCCCCTCGTCGGGGCGGAAGACTTGCTTATCCGTCACTCCCGGAACACCTGCGTGCCCCGAGATGACGGACCGTCGGGATGCGTCGAAGTCTCCGTCGGAGAAGATCAAAGATTGACGCGGCGGCGATCCTGCTCGATTCGACTCGGGAATCCTTTCCTCGCCTCGGAACCCTCACGAGGCGTGCCGAACTCCCTTCGCCCGGACCTGGTTCAGACCCGACCGGAACCAACCCGGATCGGTACTGACCAAGCTGACGAAGGCGAACCGGCGGGACAATAATCCAGAACGCCGGGGAAGTAAACCTCAAGTCTTCGCGAATTCTCGCCGAATGCCTGAAGTTTTTCCGGATCATTTTCGATCCGGTCGGGCTCTCGCCACCCACGCCCCGCCCAAACCCTCCAGGAAACGATTCCCGCCGACCGTCCCACCCAGCCAGGCAGGCCCCATCACCGGCGAATGACCGGGTTCCGGAGCGTTCCCAGGCCGTCGATCTCGACCTCGACGATATCACCGGGCTGGAGCCAGACCGGTGGCTGACGCGCCATTCCCACGCCCGGCGGTGTTCCGGTGAAGATCAGGTCGCCCGGCTCCAGCGTGAAAATATTCGAGAGGTACGCCACGATCTCATCCACCGGGAAGACCAGTTGATTCGTGTTCGAATCTTGCATCGTCTTGCCGTTGAGCCGGAGCCTGATCCCCAGCGCCTGCGGATCAGGAACCTCGTCCGCCGTCACCACCGCCGGACCCACGGGCGCGAAGGTGTCGAACGTCTTGCCCGCCATCCACTGCTTGCCAGGTTTGCCCAGTTGCCAGTCTCTTGCCGAAACATCGTGCCCCACCGCATACCCGCCGACATGCTCCAGCGCCCGTTCCCGGGGGATGGCCCGGCCGCCGACGCCGATCACGATCACCAGCTCGGCCTCGTAGTCGACCTCGGTGCTGGCCGGCGGCAGGATGATCGGCGCGTTGTGGCCGATCAAGGTCGTGGCATACTTGCTGAACAGGATCGGCTCGGTCGGCACGTCCATCTTGCTCTCGGCCGCGTGGTCGCGGTAGTTCAGCCCCAGGCAAACAATCTTGGCCGGGTCGGGCACCGGAGCCAGCAAGACAGCCTCCGCCGGGTCGTACTTCTCGGTCCCCTTTGGCAAGGCCGCCGACGCCCGACGGACTCCCTCCGACCCCAGCGCCAGAATTCCTTTGACCGAATTCGGCAGGGTCGGATCAGCCAGGTGGAGGTCGACGTAAAACCCCTCGAATTCCCCGCAGGCCCGTGGGCCTAGCTCGGTCAGGACGGTCAGGAGTCGCATTGAGGAATCTCTCCGGGATCGGCGAAAACGAAACGGCGACGGAAGCCGCCCAACTTATCCCGACCAACCCCTTCGAAGCCAGGGGGAGCCCGGAAAACTCCGGATAAACGATCGCTCTGACAGGCGTCGTTGACACTCGACCCTCGCTCACGCTACCCTCGATTGTCAGCGACAAGAGTCCGACCCGAGGGTGAGGAGCGAAGACAATGGACCTGGCGACCGAGGAACAACCCTCATCAAGGCGGCTGATCCGGACTCTGGCCAGGCATTGGAAAAGGCTCTTCGGTTCGGGACTGGCTCTGTTTCTCGTCGGTTCCTGGGCCTGGTGGGCCTTGCAGCTCTGGGGCTTGCCCGATATTGGCGACCCGTTCGACGTCGCGAGCTTCCTGTCGGTCCGGGTTGCCGACGATCGAAATGCCTTCATTGACTACAGTTACGCCGCGTCCCTTCATAAGGGAATCAACCGCAAGTTCCAGGCGAACAACACTGTCTATAACCTTCTGGATGTCCCGGTCGACTGGGCGCACGCCAACCCGACCTGGCGGGATTACCTGGCCCAATCGACCGAAACCTTGCGGCTCTGGCGGCTGGGTGCCGAGAAGCCCGAAGCCCTCTACGACCATCCGGGAAGTTTGAGCTTCCGGACCTCGCTCGAACTCAGCCAGGAACTTCGCTCGATGAGCCGCCTGGCGGTCGTCGAGGGGATGAGACTCGAAGCCGAGGGGGATGTGGCGGCGGCCTGGGGCTGGTATCGCGCGGTCCTCCGGTCGAGCCGGCATTCGGGACAGCATGGCTTTCAGATCGAGCGACTCGTTGGAGCGACCATTTATGACGACGCATCGAAGGCCCTGAATCGCTGGGCGACCAACCCCAAGGTCGACGCCGCCTTGCTCCGCCGGGCGCTCGATGAGTTGATCGCCATCGACGCCATGACGGTCACTCCGTCGGAGACGATCAAGACCGAATACTTGTTGTTCGTCGCCGAGCTCGATGACCCGTTCCTGATCGATGATCTCATGATCACCAACTTGCCCGCCGACCAGCCCAACGACTGGTGCCAGGACCTGCCGATCTCCGTCGGCAACAAGAAGGTGATCCAGGGGACTCGCCTGAGTCTGGCGCAGGATCGCGAGCGAAGCTTGCGGCTCGCCCGATTGATGACCGCCAACTGGCTGGCAGAGGTCGAAAAACCGCCGTCTCAACGGTCGAAAGTCTTCCGCGAGGTCCCAACGATCTACGAGGTTGATCCCCCGGGTTCTCAAGCGTTATCGGCCGAGAAGCTGTCGGAGTGGCTCGATTCATCGCTGCTGGCGATCAAGCATTTCCGGTGGCTCAAGAACTACGTCGTCGTGATCGATCGCGAGCGAGTCCGCCAGGCCAAGCTGGTGGAGAACCTGGCGAACGAACTGTCCAAACGAGAACACGGCCAGTTGCCCAGGTCACCGGACTGAAGGACTCGGGACTCGGGACTCGGGACTCAGTCCTCAGTCCCAAGTCCTCCAGATCAGCGGCGGAGGAGTCGTTCGGAGAGTTCGCGGGCGACTGGTAGGTCGGGTTGGAGCCGGAGGGCCTTGTCGAGGGCCTGGCGGGCCAGCAGCGGTTGGCGGTCGAGTTCGAGCGCCTCGGCGAGCGTGACCAGGATGTCCGGCCGTTCGGGGAGTCGGTCGGACGCGAAGGTCAGGTCGGCGAGAGCCGATTTCGGCTGTTTCAGGGCCAGGAAGGTCTGACCTCTCCGGAAGCGGGTCTCGGGATCGTCCGGAACCAGTTCATTGGCGCGTTCGAGCCGGACGAGTGCTTGTTCCGGCTGGCCCCTCTGGAGTTGCAGCGTGGCGACCCGGATGATCGTCAGAGGCGAGTCCTTGTCGATCTCGAGCGACCGGAAATAAGCCACCAGCGCATCTTCCCGCCGGCCAAGGACTTCCAGGGTTTGCCCCCGGGCGTAGTGAGCTTCCGCCTGGTGAGGGTCGACCTCGATCGCCTTCTCGAACCGTTTCAGGGCCTCGGCCGGTCGATTCAGCCGGGCGTCGATCTGTCCCAGTCCCACCAGCGCCCCGACGTAGAGCGGGTCGATCGCCAGGGCCTTCTTGAACTCGGTTTCTCCCTCGTCGAGATGGCCCAGGCATTGCAAGACCTTGCCGAGCCGGAAATGAAGCTCGGGAGAGCGTGGCGACTGGCTGACCAGACGTTCCAGATCGATCCGGGCCTCGGTGTAATTGCCTTTGTCCATGGCCAGAGTGGCGGCCTGGCTCAGGTCTTCTCGACTGGTCGACTGGGGCGAGGCCTCGACTGTCCGCTCCCGGCGAGCCTGGACCGCGGCACAGCCCGGCATCAGGCCGAAAGCCAAGCAGCAGCCGGCGATGACCGCCCGAAGCTTCATGCGGACCCCTTCCCTGGGGAGAAAACCAGGCCGGACCGGGCCGATCCTGACCCTGGATATCTCTTTCGACACGACTCGACCGGCGAATTGAGGCCGATCGCTCTGACACTCACGGGAAATCCGACGACCCGGCTCGTCGAGTGATCGACCCCGTCGTCGTGGCCCGACCACTCAAAGCGTTTTTTATCAAGGCTTTGCGATCTGTTCGCGGGAGACTCGATCCGCTCTCGGTTCCAGCCTGGCCATCGGGCGGCGTCGCAAGATAGAGCCCCATCCCGATCCGGTCAATCCCGATCGCGGTCGTCCGGCCGTCCGGTCCGGTCATCCCACCCGGTGATTCAAAGTGGGTAGGGTGATGGCGGGGATCGGGGGGGCCAGGGCGATCTGGTCGTTCCCTTGATCGCGAGCCCGGGTGAGAGTCGAGGAGACTGCGGCCCTGAGTGTGGCGACGTCGTGGGCGTGGTCGGGATAGGTCGCCAGGGCGATTGTGGCCGAAAGCGCCGGCATGGTGGTTGAGGCCGCGCCGGTCCGCGCGATGGCGGTTCGGATCGCCTCGGCAACCCTCATCGCATTCTCGACATTCGCGTTCGGCAGGAGCACGGCGATCCGTCCCGCGTCGAGCCTCGCGACGACGTCGCTGGCCCGGATTGTTGACTTGATGGCCCTCATCACCCGTTCGATCGCCGCTTCGGCCAGCTCGTTGCCCAGGAGTTCGCGGATCGAGTCGAGCCGATCGACGACCACCTCCATCAGCGACAATGACTCATGCCGTCGCCGGGCCTGAGCCTGGGCGAAGGTAAGAAAGGCGGCCAGGATCGACGCCTCGTGCGGCCCCTGGGGATGGTCGGACGACGAGCCGTCGCTATGTTGCGAGGCGGGGCGACCGAGTCCGCGTTCGGCCGCCGCCGCGATCGCGCAGAGGATCTCCAGGCGACGGACCACCCGCGACGGCCAGGTCCGCCGGCTGCTCGCGGTCAGCCGGAGGGTTCCGTACGCCACCTCGCCGGCCTTCAGGGGAATCTGAAGGGCGAACGGTCCCGACCGATCGAGCAGGGACCGGGCGACGGTTCCGGAGATCGGTCCTCGGGGTTCGGAACGGGTCTCGGCTGTCATCTCGCTGGGGAAGATCGGGGGCCAGGAGGCGATCCGCCGGTTCGACCGGCCGTCGTGGTCGTCGAACAGCTCGACGCGTGACGCCCCGGTCAGAACCGAGGCCAGGCGAACGAGTTCGACCCGGACCTCCTCCGGTTCGCGCGCCCGGGCCGCAAGTTCGGCGAACCGGTCGGTGATCGTCTCGTCGGTGACGATCCGGGTCAATGTTTCGGTCGTGGCCTTCAGCCAGGTGGTCGCCCGATCGAGCCAGTGGCTCGGAATCTCGGGTCGGGTTCGTCGCGCGGCGACCGAGTCCGGTCGATGTTGCCTGAGATCGGGCATGGTTCGGTCCTTGGGGGCCGCGGTCGTTCGGGACGCCCTGAGTGCAAGAAGGGGGGCCTTCGACGGTCGCGAAGTGTTCCTTCTCTCTGAGAGCCTAGGTCGCTTTTTACAAAATGGCCCGGCTCGGGCTTGCCAGAATTCACCAGGTCCGGCACCATGCCACCGCGTCGACCGTCTGCCGGTCCGCCGATCCACCCTCCCTTCGCGACCGCTCCGCCGACGGATCCGTACCGGCTGGCCCGACTTGAACACCGATTGCCCGAAGGATCTGGGCGAATCCAATCGGTGGATTTCTCGAAGCGAAGGCGAGGCTGATCGCATGTGCCCCAGGATCTTGCTGGCCGGTCTCGTCTCGCTGATCGCCTGTGCATCGTCAGGCTGCGCGACGACCAGCAGGACCGCCGTCGTGGCGGAAAACCCGCTGATCGTCCCCTCGGGCGACTTCGAGACCGTCTGGAGGGCGAGCGTCGTCGCCGTCGACCAGTTCTTCGACATCGCCTCCGAAGACCGAGCCCAGCGCAAGATCGTCACCCAGAACAAGTCGGGGGCGACCCTGCTGGAGCCCTGGGAAATCGACTCGGTCGGCTTCCAGGAGCGGCTCGAATGCACCTTGCAGACGATCCGCCGGTTCGCGATCATCACCGTCAACCCCTCGCCCACCGGCCAGGGCTGGGCCGTCAAGGTGGTGGTCTACAAGGAACTCGAAGACCTCCTCCAGCCCGATCGCCAGTCGATCGGCCGTGCGGTATTCAACAACCAGTTCCCGCTCAACCGAGCCCGCGAGGTCGTCGGCCCGGTCCAGGTCGCCCCCTACTGGATCAGCCGAGGGCAAGACCTCAAACTCGAACAGGCGATCCTCGCCAAGATCCGCTCATCGCTCTTTCTTCCCTGATCGACCCCATTGACTTATCTCGCCTGGATGCCCGCAGAATTCCTGGATTATCAGCAGGTTGGCGTGTGTCCTTTGAATCGAAAGCTTTTCCAAAACGAACCCAAACCTTCTGGTGAGACCATTTGCCAAAACGAAGCCAACCAGGTCCTCGGCGTACTGGCGATCCCAAACGAAGCCAATCCCGCCCCGACCGACCGGCTGCCGCTGGAAAGCCTGAGTCGCCAAAACGAAGCCAATCCCGGATGACGGAACGCCGGAAAAACGAAGCCAATCGCGCGAATCCTGGTGCGCTCTGACGCGGCGACAAGCATCTCCAATACAATCGCTCGGTCGAGGAATGGCGATTACAGTTTCTTCGGGGGATAGGGAGGGAAGAGGGGTCGGATTGGATCTTGAGATCCATTTCGTGTCTTGGGTCCCCGCAAGTGAATGGTCAAATCTAGACCCCGTTTCCTGAAGACACCGATTTTCTACATCGGCATCGAGGTCGACGAGACCAACTTCAAGATCGCCTCGAAACGAGTGTCCGAGGCGTTGAAGGCTCGCGAGAAGTGACGCGACCAAGACTCCGAGGTTGGGTTATCAGTTCACCCAACCTCGGAGGTAGGAGTCGGTTGCGATGTCGTTTGTAATTCGGGGTTGCATCCATCCTCTCAGCGGGTCGGATGCGGGGGTTTTCGTGTTACTTCCCCGAT
>JAJYCH010000781.1 GCA_021778575.1 Planctomycetota bacterium | reverse complement strand
GATCTCAACGGCGGGACTCGCTACTATGACGCGGTGGTCGAGGCCCTGAATCTCCTGGCCGAAGAGTCCGGGCGCCGAGCCGTCCTCGCGCTTACCGACGGTGCCGATACGCTGAGCCAGACCGCGAACCTGAAATCATCCATCGCCCGGGCCCAGAAGCTGGGTTTACCCGTCCACACGCTGGGGTTCGGTCGAGCGGAGGAGATCGCCGTCGGACCGCTGAGCAGGCTGGCGACCGAGACCCGAGGTCAGCATTACCTGGCCAGCGACGGCGCTTCGCTCTCAAAGATTTACGAGGAGATCGCCGAACGGCTCGGGTCGAGTTACAGTCTGACATACCAGACCGACCGGAGAGTCCTCGACGGCACGCTCCGGCCGATCCGGATCTACTACGAGAAAGCCGCCGAGGCTGGCGAGACGGCCGTCTTCATCCGAGGGATGGTGGTCCGCGAAGCCGGTTGGTCGCGGCTATTCCTGGTCTTGCTGGTCGGCCTGGTCGTTCTGAGTCGCTTGCCTGGAATCAAAATCTAAGAAGTACGATATGCTTCCACCGATCCGTTACCCGTTGCCGACCTTGATCGCCCTGTTCCTGGCGTCGCTGCTGGCGTGGGGAGGCATGGTGGCGACGCGCGACTGGCGGGCCTCGATGGCCGATCGACTTCGACTGGCGGTGGAAGGGCCGCCGGTCCCCAAGTCATCGCGACCGGCGATTTTTGCCGGACCAAGCCCGAAGCGGGCTCTGTTACTGCTCGACCAGACCCCGGCGACCGATCGTCCTCACGGCTCGACGGTCGAGACGATCGATCGGCGGATGTTTGTCGACGTTTACGACACCTGGCCCGAGCCCGGGCCGATCTCGGATGTTCGGATCGGCAACCGCAAGCCGATCGGCTGGGTTCCGGTTGGCGATCTCTTGCTCTGGGACACCCGGCTGGTGATCCAGGCTCCCCAGGGTCGATTACCGCTGGCGACAACCCCGGACGGAACCGCGGAATCGGTTGAGGTGGGCTCGCTCAGCCTGCCCGTCCTCGCCTGGACCGAGAAAGCGGCGGAGGTCGCTGTCTGGGACCCGGCGCAACCGTGGTCAAAGGTGGCTCGTCGAGGGTGGGTCAAGCTCGACGATTTGCCCCGAACCGTCTGGGGGATCTGGATCAGCCAGGTCGAATTGCCGATCTTGCTGGGCCTGGCGAATCAGGCAGATTCGCCCCGAATCGCGCGAGCCCGCGCGGTTCTTGGTCGCCTGGCCGACAACCGGTCGTGGAGCCCGAGCGACGTCGAGGCCGTCCGGAAGGCCCTTCCCGGCGTGGTGTTTGAAGCCGAAAGCGACGCGCGAACCGCCGCGGGGCGACTGGCCGAGGCCAATTCGCAGCCGACCAGCGAGGCTCGCTGGTCGGGTCTGGCGTTCCGGTTCCTCGGGCTCGACGATCTCCCCTGAGCAGTGAAGTTCGGTCAGGCGAGGCTTACTTGCTCGATGTGAGACTCTCGGCCTTGGCGGGCCGGCTGAAGACCATGACAGTGCTCCAGAGCCCCTCGCCGCCCGCCTCGAACGCCTTGGGCCGGGCGTCGTTGAAACCGCCGCTCCGGACGTAAAGCTTGTCGCCGTCGAGTCGATAAATCGACAGCATCCGGGGGACCTCGATCCCGTCAGGCGTCGAGAACTTGACCCAGTCGAGCGCCCGGGGGCTGGCCTTCTCGTCGATCTGTAACTCGCCGGTGGCCTCGACCTTGGGGCCTTTCTTGGGCGTGATCGTCGCCGAGACGTCGTTCCCCTTGACCTCCAGGATGACCGAGAACTCCTGACGCTTGCCGACCGAAGCCTCCCAGCGTCCTTGTAGTTTGCCCAGATCGCCATCGATCACCGGACCGGCACCGACCGCGACCAGCGAGCCGAGAAGAACCAGGATCAGGCGAACACGTCGATTCGACATCGCAAACCTCCACTTCGGACCGATCGAAGAATTCATGCCGCCCAATCCCAGCGATCACTTCCCAATCCGGGATCGGCGCGGCCCAACACCGAGCTTGAAGAAAATAGAGTATCCCGATCGAACTAGTCGAGATTCCGACTTCCGATTTTGAATTCCCGAGCGACAACGGGTGCTGGGGGTGGCCAGTCGGGGGTCGGTCGGGGTATGTTCCGTCATCGTCCGGATGCTCTCACGACCTCGTTTTGGGGTCGGTCCTGACGCCTTTTAGGAATACGTACGATGCGAACTCAGCAGATGGCTTTCCTGATTGTTGGGCTGGTCGTCGCCTTGGCTCCTGGCGTTCAAGCTTCCGACGACTATAAGCTTGGACCCGACTCGATGGAACAGCCTGGTGTTCCTCGGGGGAAGGTGACCAAGCGTTCCTGGACCAGCCAGGTCTTTGCCGAGACCACTCGCGATTACTGGGTTTACGTTCCGGCCCAGTACGATTCTAAGACGCCGGCCTGTGTCATGGTCTTCCAGGATGGTGAGAATTACCAGAATCCCAAGGGACAGTTCCGGACCCCGACGGTCTTCGACAACCTGATCCACAAGAAGGAGATGCCGGTGACGATCGGGATCTTTATCAATCCCGGGATCAAGCCGCCCAAGCAATCGAACCGGAGCTTCGAGTACGACACGCTGTCGGACCAGTACGCCCGGTTCCTCGAAAAAGAGATCCTGCCCGAAGTGGGCAAGGAATTCAACCTCCGCCAGGACGCGGCCGGTCGAGCGATCTGCGGGATCAGCTCGGGAGGGATCTGTGCGTTTACCGTCGCCTGGGAGCGGCCCGACCTCTTCAGCAAGGTCTTGAGCCACGTCGGTAGCTTCACCAATATCCGCCACGGCGACACTTATCCGGGCCTGATCCGCAAGACGCCGTCGAAGCCGATCCGGGTTTTTCTTCAGGATGGCTCGGGGGATCTCGACAACGAACACGGCAACTGGC
>JAJYCH010000780.1 GCA_021778575.1 Planctomycetota bacterium | reverse complement strand
TCCGACACCCAGTGGGCGAGCGATCCCTGGACGGGCTTGATCCTGTGGCAGGACTCCTCCAAGCCGGCCGACATCACTCTCAACGTCTATCCCGCAACGCCCATCGTGGCCCGCGTGACACGTGGTCCGCGGCATGAACCGGTCGTCGATGCCTGGGTGGAAGTCGAGTGCAAGTGTGAGGTGAAATGGATTGACGCGAAGGGTGAAAAACAATCGGGCGGCACCGGGACTCGCACCTGGCTGAAGACCGATGCCAAGGGAGTGGCGCGGGCTGGGGTGGGTCGCGGCAAACAGCAATTTCGCGTGGCTTCCGGACTCTGGGACGAAACCCGAGAGGTCAACGTCACCTCCGACAAGCCGATCGAGATCGAGTTCCATCGCCCCTGGACCGGCCAGCGGCAGGTCAAGGCCCGCCTGATGCTTGGAGGCGAGCCGTACAAACCTTCCGGGTCGCTCGTCGCCCGTGCCTGGTCGCCGCAAGTCCAGAGATTGCCGCTCGAGTTCGAACCGACCGTTCATCCGGATGGCACGCTTGAAGTATCCTTCGACGCCCCCTCCCTGTCGCTCTATGTCCTCGATCGGGAGAAGCAGCGGGCGGGCTTCGCCCGGGTCGGATTGGAGGGAGAGGCGGTCGATCTGAACATGGAATCAATGGCCGGCTACGGCGGGACGGTCCTGGACCCGAACGATCGCCCGATGCCGGACCAGACCCTTCAAATCTTTGTGAAAGGATCGCGATATGAAGCGATTTCCGCCCAGCAGACCGACCGGATGGGCCGCTTTCGGTTCCCGAGCGTCCCGGCCAACGTGCCGCTCGAGGTCAAAGTCCAGAACATCGAAAGCGGTGAGCCCAGATACTTTCTCTTCGACCGCGAGCGATTGTTTGAACCCGGAGAATCCAGACTGGAGGATCGGCTCAAGCCCCATCGAATCGAAGACCCTGCGCCGATCGCCCAGAAGCCGGTCCCTCTGGCCGAGAGCGTCGGCAAGATTTGCCGGAACGCCGGTTCGACCGGGTTGCGAGGGCTGGTCGTCCTCCAGGGCGACCAGTCTCAGGACGTCGTCCAGACGGTCGACCGCTGGTTCGACGACGAGAAGGTCCGGAGCATCCTGAGTTACCTGCCCTTGCGGCTGAAATCCGACCAGTGGAAGTCGGAAGCGGCCATCGTCGCCGAATTCGGCTGGCCCGTCCCCGGCGCGGGGGAGATCGCACTCGTCGTCCTGGACGGCGACCGGAAGACGATTGCGGCCAAGATCCTGTCAACGAGCGGAGGTCCGGCGGCGGCACAATCCGCCGGCGTGACGTTCCTGGACGAGCATCGGCCGCTCATTCGCGATGCCCGCAAGGTTCTGGCCGATGCCAGTCGAGAGGCGAGATCGAGCGGCCGACGGGTCTGGCTCATCCATAGCGGCCCCCGGTGTGCCCCATGCTTCACGCTAGCTCGATGGATCAAGGATCACCATTCGATCCTGGAAGCGGATTATGTGGTCGTCGAGCTGATCGATATCGTGGATGACCACGTCCAGGAAGCCATCGCGGGACTGCCCGAGAAGGAAGGAGATGGAATTCCCTGGTTCGCGTTCACCGAGGCTGATGGAACGATCCTGGCGACGAGTTCGGGACCTCTCGGCAACATCGGCTTCCCGAGTTCGGTCGAAGGAGTTCGCCATTTTCGTCAGATGCTCGATCTGACGGCCCGACGGCTCAGACCCGCCGACCTCGACGGCCTCATCAAATCCCTCTCGCCTGAGCGGTAAGACGCGAGGGACAATGGCGGTCGAACAGCAGGCGATAACGGCGATGGTTCATTCTCGTTTCCGAACATTCCATGGCTGAAGGTGGTCGCGCCAGCTCGACTCCATCGTCGGATCTCTGCAGTTCGGCGAGCGGTCCACGCTGCTCGGTGAACTCCGTACCGCGGCGCTTTTTCGTTCGCTATCACGCTTCGGTGTGGTCGCCCGATTCAACCGGCGTTGGCGAACCGCCGCCGGCAGCAAGGGCACTCGCTGCCGCGATCCTTCACCAGCGTCTGGAAGGCCCGTCGGCTCCGGCTGCGGCATGATCGCCCGGGGCGAAAAGGTTCCAGGGAGAGAAATGCTGTTAGGAACCGTTTTGAGGCCAAGACCGAGAGGAAACTCGGAATCGCCAGGCAGAAGTTTGCCAGATCCGTCGGGTCGATTCAATCATCCAGACTTTGACCATGATCTCTTTCGTTCGAAACACGACCACCCCCGGGACGATTTCTCGTCGCGGGGGCGGGGTGGTTTGGAGGATCCGGCGATGACCGACTTTCGCGCGTAAAGCACTATCATGGGCCTGGCGGGCTTAACGGCCGTGTTCGGGATGGGAACGGGTGGGACCCCGCCAGTATCGTCGCCGGAAATCGGTCGGAAGGTGGTCAAACCTTCCGATCGCGGTGGTTCCAGTGATTGGTCACACAGTCACAAGCAAGTGCAGTGAGGCGAGTGGAATCATCCGTTGACGTGACCTTTTGGGTAAAAACCCGTCGGGATCGTCTGGATCATTTTCGATTGAGCCACGATCAGCGGCCGGTTCCCGGTCAAGGGTGTTGCGGCGGCGGATCGGGGTGGTCAAGCAGTTGGCTGTTAGGACCGGTCGGCTGCGACGGTCGCCCGTCGTGCACTCCCGGCCTATCGACCTGGTCGTCTTCCAGGAGCCTTCGTAAGTAAACTTACCGGAAACCTCGTCTTGAAGAGGGCTTCGCGCTTAGATGCCTTCAGCGCTTATCCTTTCCCAACCTGGCTACCCGACGATGCCCCGAGCGGGACAGCCGGCACACCAGAGGTTGGTCCTCCCCAATCCTCTCGTACTAGGGGAGACCCTTCGCAAGTTTCCAACGCCCACGGCAGATAGGGACCGACCTGTCTCACGACGGTCTGAACCCAGCTCGCGTACCGC
>JAJYCH010000779.1 GCA_021778575.1 Planctomycetota bacterium | reverse complement strand
ACGTCCCAGTGGGAGAGTTGCTTTCGACTGTCATCGAAAGTGACCCAGATCTCATTGGGATTGGCCAATTGACCTGCCAAGGTGGTAACCTTCTCTGATCGACCACCAAATAATCGTACGTCAATCGTCGAAGTCGTCGATGAGATATCGCGTATCCGAACGGTATCCTTGGTGCGCCAGTATTCGGCCACGGGCGTTTTGGTCTCACCGTTCGACTTGGTTCTAAAACTTACTTTGCAATAGTAAGACTCGATCATTTGCAAATTCGCCGCATTACCTGCGGCAACTAGCCGGACCAGATCATCGTCCTTCGGAGCGATGACAAGAAACAATGCTAATGCATATAGCATGGTCGTTGTGTTGACTCGTGCAATTATATCTGTGGTCAAAGTAAAGCTGACCGGCGTTGACGAACGCCGGTCGGTATTGCCACTTAGGAACAGGAATTCCGTTTCGATCCGTCACACGGCGAACTCTGATTCGGCTCTTGATAAGAGTCACAAGAGCCGATCGCCTGTTTCCCGGTCCCCGCACTCGGACATTGCTTTTGACGATTAGCCTGACAAGTCGCGGTTCCGGTCGTGGTACACCAGTACAAAGTGACACTGCTACCAACGCAGACTGAACCGCTTCCGCTTTGGTCATCGTAGCAACTGCACATGACAAGCCCGGCGGGCGTGTTATCGCAGGCATAAACAACACCGGTGGCGGAAGCTGTTTGGTTGGAAAGCAACATGACCGATGTCATTCCAAGCAGTGTCGCGATCGCGAAAAGGCTCATTTTGATTTTTGTCATTAGATTCTCCGCGAGGTTGTGTCGATGAGCGATGCTTGATCCATCGACGCTGGTCGATTGAGAGTTTATTTTCCAAGCTGTCAGAGTAACGACATTGGGGGGGGGGGGGCGTCAAGCATTTCTCAGACAAAGTTAGAAGTAGCCGATCAATGTGTGGGTTGCCCTCTCAGGGACGGCCTCATGACAGGAAGATGGCAGGGATCGGCCAACTGTGATTTCTTTGTACATCGGGCAATCCCTTTCTGAAGCTGCGTTCGCGGGCATCTAGACCGTCATCGTTGGTCTTGAGTGGCAGATTATTAAGTTGAAGAGGCTGCGAAGAATGGCGTTCATCGCACGAACGTATTGACGTCGATGTACTGATACGTTCCGCCGGTCGACTTGGCCAGGGTCTTGAGCGGGGCCGAGCCGCCGAGGCCGCTCACCTGGCCGAACTCGATGGCCTGAATCCGGGTCTTGCCGGCCAGAGCGACGATCTCGGCGACCTCCTGGCGGGTCATCAAGTCGGCGTCGGTGAGGAAGAAGATCACCTCGGGATGGAGGTCGAAGGCGGCCCGGAGCGCGAGCATGTGGTCGGTCCCGCCGTCGGGCTGGATGGTCGAGAGCAGCGTCCGGACCCGGGCCTTGTTCGTGGGAGTGGCGGCCATCAGCCCCTGGCGACCGGACGGATCGGTGAAAACCTTGGCGTCGAGGTTATAGAAGACCACGGCGAACCGGGCATCGGCGGCGATCTGGTCAAGACTCCAGAGCAGCTCACGCTTGGCGACCCCCAGCGAGTTCCGCGCGGTCATGCTTCCCGAACAGTCGATCACATAAGCGAACGACCGCCCCTGATCGCGGACGCCGAAGAACTGGGTTCCCGGCCCCGAGCCTCCTTTGCCGCCGCCGCCCGAGGTATTGCCGGTCGCCGCGCCCCCCTCGCCGGTGCCGGTGGCCTTGAGCATCCCCAGGCCGCTGGTTGACGGGCCGGGCAAGGTCTGCGACGGGATCTCGGTGGTGTCGCGGGTGGGCAGGATCTCCGAGATCAGGGCGTCGGCCGCCGCGTCCCTGGTCGGAGGGGCTGGAATTCCCGGCTCGGCCGAGAGGTCCGCCGCGCGTCCTTCGGGGTCGCCGGAACTGCCGCCGGGGTCGCCCGTGGCCCGGTTATCGGTCGCTTCCAGTTCCCCCTTCATCACCCGGCCGACCGTCGGTTCGAGGATCGGCGCGGCGACCCGGAACGCGAAGAACGAGGCAATCCCCACGATCAACACATGAATCGACAGCGAGCAGACCAGCGCCCGAGGATCGGTCAACGGCGACCGCCGGAGCTTGGTCGTGGTGGTCTCAACGGGCGGAGGGCCGGACGGTTGCTGCTCATGCTCGGTCTGAGTCATCATCCGAACTGCCCCCCTCGGCAATGGTTGGTTCGCCGTCGATAAAGACGGGATAAGAATCACGCCGGGGCGACCGGGCCACCGGCCGGGACAGATGACGCCCCGCCAGGATCGCCAGAACCACTGCGGTCGCTCCGACTCCCATGATCCAATCGATCGACGTCCAGGACCAGTCCGATCGCGTGGGATTTCCGGGCGGATTCGCCGGCGGCGCGGGTCCGACGATCAGCGGGACGACGCGCGAGGTGTCGCCCCCTCGGTACTGGATCAGTCGGATGAACTGGCCGGAAAAGGTGACTTTCTGGCCAATCTCGGGCGATTTCGCGCCGGTCTCATCGGCGAAGACCAGGCAGAATGGGTCGCCGACAGTCGAGACGACCCAGGTCTCGACCATCGGTGGGAACTCGCCGAGCCGGGGCTGGCGGAAGATCCGGGCCACCCGTCCTTCGACCCGGACCGACTTGCCGGCGTAGGTCGCCGGATGGTTCCAGAGGTCGCGGAACTGGACCAGCGGGGCCGACGGGTCGCCCTGGGACCGGAGCGCGACGCGGTAGGCTTCGAGGTCGGCCAGGCTCAGCGGCGAGTCTTCGACCGCGACCGGACCGAGGGTCGCGACCAGGATCAGCAGCGGAAAAATCATGGTCCGGACCCCGTTGCAGGCTCGGGCGCGGCGGGATTTCCGAGCCGGATCGAGGCGACTCCGGCGGCGTTGCAGGTTCCAATGACCCGGGCGGCTTCCTCGTAACGGAGCCGGTC
>JAJYCH010000778.1 GCA_021778575.1 Planctomycetota bacterium | reverse complement strand
AACCGGCGACGAGCTTCTCGGGCGGGGCTCCCGGGAACTCCTCGGCCGTCGGCACCCGCTCGGCCACCGTCTTGTAACCGGTCGCCTCGACGAACGCGGCGAACTGGTCGTTCGTCACCTCGGTCCGGTCGATCCAGAATCCATCGACGTCGACCCGATGGATCGGCCGGGCGTCGGGCATCGAGTCCGAACCGCACGACGGGAGCGACCGGGGGTCTTCCGTTCCCATCAGGAACTCGCCCCCCGTGATCCAGACCATTCCCGGCGGCGCCTCGCCGGCCGGCTGAGTCCTCGCTGGTCGAGCCGGGGCGTCAGCGACCTCCAGGGCACGTTCCACCGGCGCTGGAGCCCGAACCGGAACCGGAGCCGTTGACCGATTCCAGCCTCGGACGACGGCCCAGGTCGAGACGGCCGAGACCAGCACCAGAACCACCGGACCGAGCCAGCCAATCCACGAGGCGGCCGAGCCCGGCTTCGAAGGAATAATCACCTTTGTCTTCGCCATCGGATCGCCGGCTCCTGTTCCGTATCGTCGAATTGGCCAACCGTCTTGTCATCCCGTAGCAAGGTGTAGCCGCAACAATTCCAGAGTAAAGGTGGTGCCGCGCTTCAAGCGAGGCCCACCTTACGAATTGCCACAAACCTTCATCACTCCCCACCAGAATCTTACCGGATTGGCCATTTTTTCGCGATCCGTCAGAAAGACGAGTTAATCGGCCGGCGCTCTCGGGAATATATCGAACGGAACCGATAATCCCCTCGTCCGAGGACCGTTCGATGATGACCACCACCAGCGAAGCCCGGATCAACGCCAACCGCCAGAACGCCACCCGCAGTACTGGTCCGAAAACGACCGAAGGCAAGGAACGGTCGCGTCAAAATTCGCTCAAGCATGGTCTGACCGGCGCGGGAGTCGTGGTCCCGCAAGAAGACGCCGCCGAGATCGAACGCCGGTTCGAGACGATCTCGAACGAGCTACGCCCCTCGGGCGAGATCAGCTCGCTGCTGATCCGGCGAGTGGCCACGCTCAGTGTCCGGCTCGAACGGAGCGTGCTCCAGGAAACCGCGGCGCTCAGCGAGCGGGTCCGCCAGGCCGAGGCCGCTTTCGAGGCCCCCGAGGGAGCCAGCCCCACGCAGACCGAAATGCTCCGAGCCGAAGCCGGCCACCGGGCGCTGTTCGACCCGTCGAAGGATGCCGCCAACGCCCGGAAATACGAGGCCGCCGCCGAGCGAGGACTGTTCCGGGCGCTCAAGGAAATCCGCCAGGTCGAGAAGGAAGCGAAGGCCGCCGCCGAATCCGAACTGCTCCTCGAACCCTACGACGAGCGACCGGCGTTGGGTTCGTTTTTGCCCGTCGAGCCGATCGAGCCGATCCTGCCCAATCGACCCGTCGCGACACCCTCTCGACCGGCTCCGACCCCGGTGGTTTCACCGTCGAACCAGGCCTTCGAGGTGCCTATCACGATCGGTCGGCCTCGCTGACCAGCCCGATTGGGGTTGCCGGCTGATTCCGAGGGTGGCAGGGGTTCGGTAATCCGAACCCCGGATGGTGGCCATTGGGCTCGATCCAAAAACCGGGGTTCCGGAGTACCGGAGCCCCCTGCCACACAGCCCAGATCGGCCCGATTTGACGTTTCTTTACAGATCGACTCGTTCGCGGTCTTTACAATCCGATCGCACAGGGAACAACACGCCGCCGACAAGGCGACCCACGCTCGGGCGGATGGGTCGGGCGACGTCACCCCTCGGCGAGAGGAAAGCCCGCGATGTCCCTCGATCTCGATCCGACCGACGAGCCACAACAACCCACGCCATCGACCGCCCGGTCGCGCTGGGAATGGGCGGGCTTGATCGCTATTTTACTTCTGGGAACCGGCCTCCGGGTCGCCAGGCTCGACCAGAACGGCACGGGAAACCCCTATTACGGGGCCTGCGTCCGGAGCATGCTGGCCAGTCCGTCGAACTTCTTCTTCGGGTCGTTCGACCCCGCCGGAATCGTCACCGTCGATAAGCCGCCGGTCGCGCTCTGGATTCAAGGGGCCAGCGCCCGGCTGTTCGGTTACAGCGGTCTGAGCGTCCTGTTGCCGCAAGCTCTGATGGGCGTGATCTCGGTGGGTCTGACGTATTACCTGGTCCGGCGGGTCTTCGGAGCGGGAGCCGGTCTGATCGCCGGGCTGGCGCTGGCGGTGACGCCGATCTGCGTGGCGATCGACCGCGACAACCTGCCCGACTCGGCGCTCGTTCTGACCCTCTTGCTGGCGGCCTGGTCGCTCTCGAAGGCGGGCGAGACTGGCAAGCTCGGTCCGTTGCTCGGCGCGATGGCCCTGGTGGGATTAGCCTTTAATATCAAGATGCTTGCCGCCTTTGTCGTGTTGCCGACGTTCGTCCTGGCCTACTGGCTGGCCGCGCCGGTGGGCTGGAAGACCCGGTTCGTCCGGCTCGCGGCGTCGGGCCTGGTTCTGGTGGCGACCTCGCTGTCATGGGCGATCGTCGTCGAGCTGGTTCCGAAGAGTCATCGGCCTTATATCGGCGGCTCGCGGAACAACTCGGCGCTCGAGCTGGCGCTGGGCTATAACGGGATCGCCCGGATCATGGGAATGGGAGGATTCGGACCTCCCGGCGGTCGACCCGGCACTCCTCCGGTCAGTCCGGGCGAACCGACGCCGTCGAAGACCGCGACCCCGACCGAACCGGCGCCATCGACCGCCGGGGGTCCTCCCGCGTTCGGACCGGATGGGCCGCCGGGCGGGCCAGGGGGGCGTCGAGGACCGGGCGGGATGCCGGGATTCGGCGGGACGCCTGGTCTGGCACGATTCGCCAACCCCGGAATCATCGGCCTGATCACCTGGCTGTTTCCGCTGGCGATCGGGGGGACGGCCGTCGCGGAGGCGGGGTTGAACCACGCTTGTCCGATCGGTAGGGGCTAGCT
>JAJYCH010000039.1 GCA_021778575.1 Planctomycetota bacterium | reverse complement strand
GTCCAACGACGACAACTCCCTCATTGTGGCGTGTCGTGCGGGGCGGACGGAAGCGTTCGGGGTTCTGGTCCAGCGTTATCAGGACCGGCTTTACCCCACGATGCTCCGGCTGACCGGCAGCGCGGAAGATGCGCTCGATCTTTTGCAAGACGCGTTCCTGCGGGCATTCGAGAAGCTCGACAAGTTCCAGGGCGAAAGTTCTTTCTATACCTGGGTTTATCGAATCGCCGTGAATCTGGCGTTGAGCGGGCGACGTCGCCGGAAGGTGACGCTCCGGTTCGCTCGGTCGGATCATGACGATCCGATCGACCCGCAAGACGATACGGCGGTGACCGACCCAACTTTACCTCTGGAACTGGACGAGCGCAACGAACTGATCCAGGCCGCGCTCAATGCTCTGGCCGACGATCATCGAGCCGTGGTGGTGATGAAAGAATTCGACGGACTCCGGTATGAAGAGATCGCCGCGATCCTCGGAGTACCGGTCGGCACGGTCCGGAGTCGCCTGCACCGTGCCCGTCTCGAACTTCGCGAACGTCTCCAGCGGGTCGTCCTCGACCTCGATGACGCCCCGGCTTCGATGGAACCATCGGCCCGGAACAACCGCTGATGGAAAGTGATCCCTGATCATGAAGAAAGGCAAGAGGCCCGACCTTATCCCCCAGGCCTTAACCCAGCCGGACGCCATGAACCCTGACGACGAATCGTTACTTTCCGCTTATCTCGATAACGAACTCGACCCGGCCGATCGGCTGGCCTTCGAGTGGGCGATCGAGACCAACCCGGCTCTGGCCGAGCAATATCGCTCACTGGTCCAGATGCGCTCCGCTGTCTCCAGCCTGCCCCGGCCGGAGATTCCGCGCGATCTCGCCGCGACGATCAACGCGCGGCTCGTCGCCAATCGGCGACGACAACGCTTCGAGAAGTTTGCCCGGCCGGTTCAAGTGATCGCCGCCTTTTCCGGATTCTCCGCCATCGCCGCCAGCCTGATCTTCGCTCTTATCCTGCTCAATCATTCGCTTCACGAATCCGATCAGCCCGGTCCGGTGGTCACTCAGCCCACCCAGAATCTTCGTCCTCATCAACCGGCTCCCGATTCAATCCTCGTTCCGCCGGTCGAGAACCCGCAACTGGTCGCGAACGCCGCTCAGCCATCACCGCGTCCTGTCGTCTTGCCCCCCGCTCCCGCGCTACCCGGCCAGGCCGACCAGACGCGCGAGCTGGGTGCCCGACAGACGGTGGCCGCCATGCTCGAACAATCGCACGTCAGGCGCGTCCGGATCGTCACCGACGTTCTCAACGCTCCCGAGATGGTCAAGAACCTGATCATCGATGACGGCCGGTTGAACCCCAACTTCGGCCAGATATCGATCTGCCAGGAGATCGTCCTCGACCCCGATTACCCGGGAACCGTGGTCGTCTTCGCGGTTCCGATGAACGAGCGTGATCGCCGGGCGTTCGTCAGCCAGCTCGCCAAACCGTTCCCGGGTCTGGTGGAAGAAACCGAGGAAACTCGGCCCGACCTGGTGACCGACCTGACGCAGGTCGGCCAGGTGGCCTTGTTCCGCGGGACCGAAGCCGCTCCGCTGGTGGACCCGCCCCACGACCTTCGGCCGTTCATCGCTAATCGGACGGAAATCGCGCCGATTCACATCGTTGATAGCGCCCGACCTCCGATCACTCCCGATCGTCGGCCGGTCTCCGGCAACGACCGCCCGGCCGATACCACCCAACCTGTCGCCTCGCCGCGCGACTTGACCGTGGTGGCCAAACCTTCCGCTGAACTCAAGCCGGACGACCCCGTCACCCTGCTGGTCTGGGTGGTCCGACCGCCGCCTCGACTCTGATCGATAGAGGGGGCTTCGGGCCCCGTTGGGTTCGTTTTGTTTTTTCCGGCTCGACCCCCAATCTGATTCCTGTCCCGACGTCCGAGATCCATTCATGATCGAAGTCGAACGTTTGTCACGGAATTATCACGCGGTCAGGGCGGTTGACCAGGTGAGCTTTCAGGTGGGGCGAGGCGAGATCGTCGGCCTCCTCGGCCCGAACGGGGCGGGCAAGACCACGACCATGCGGATGTTGACCACTTTTCTCCGACCCACCAGCGGCCGGGCCGTTCTGTCGGGGCACGATGTTCTCGACGAACCGCTCGAAGTTCGCAAGAAGGTTGGCTATCTGCCGGAGAACGTGCCGCTTTATCTCGAAATGCGTGTCCGCGAATATCTCGGCTACCGCGCGAGCTTGAAGGACGTTCCCCGGTCGAAACGCCGGTCGAGCATTGACGGGGTTCTGGAGCGGTGCAAGTTGACGGACGTCGAGTCGCGCGTTCTCGGCCATCTTTCAAAAGGATACCGCCAGCGTGTCGGTCTGGCCGAGGCCCTGATCCACGACCCGGATATTCTGGTTCTCGACGAACCGACGGCCGGGCTCGACCCGATGCAGATTCGCGAGGTCCGCGCCTTGATTCGCGAGTTGGGCGACCGTCACACGATCCTCCTGTCCACGCATATCATGTCGGAGGTCGAGGCGGTCTGCGGCCGGGTCCTGATGATCGTGAAGGGGAAGGTGGCAGTTGACGACCAGCTCGACCATCTTCAGGTTCAGTCGTCGATCGTGGTCGAAGTCCGTGGTCCGGCCGCCGCGATCCGCAAGGTTCTCGAAGCGACGCCCGGCGTCAGTCGGGTGGACGTGACCGACCAGCATGGCGAGATCCTTCGGGCCGAGATTCAGACGAAGGACGGGGCCGACCTCCGCGAAACCCTCGCCCAGCGGATCATCCAGAACGGTTGGGCGCTCCGACAGCTCGACCATCGGCGATCGTCGCTCGAAGAACGCTTCGTCCGGGCCGTCCGCGAAGCGACCATCCTCACCGACGATCGCGCCGACAAGGATCACCCGACCGAGACCGAGGCGGCCTGACCATGCGACATCTCTTCACGCTCTTTCGCCGCGAGCTGGCCAGCTATTTTCTCGGCCCGATGGCGTTCCTGATTCTCCTGGCGTTTCAGGTGATCGCCTGGCTCAACTTCTGGGCGCTCGTCGACGATCTGTCGCGATCAACCCAGTCGTTTTCGGGACTGCGCGACCCGCTCAATACCTATATCTCCGGCAGCCCCGCGTTCTGGATGGGGTTGTTCGTGGCCATCCCCGCCTTGACCATGCGGCTGGTGGCCGAGGAACGTCGGTCCGGAACGATCGAGCAACTGCTCACCGCTCCGGTGACCGAGACCGAGGTCGTCCTCTCGAAATGGCTGGCCGGTGTCGTGATGTATCTCGCGTTGCTTGTCCCGTTTTTCCTTTATCTGCCGTTCCTCTATTATCAGGCCAAATTCTACTTCGATGTCGGACCGGTGATCTCGCTCGGGCTGGGCCTGACGTCGATGGGGATGATGTTCGTCGCGATCGGCCTGTTCTTCAGCAGTCTGACCCGGAACCAGATCATCGCGGCGGTCCTGACCTTCGCGACGGCGTTTACCTTGATCGTGGCGACGCAGGTGGCCTTCTCGTTCGCGATGGTGACCCGTCGGACCGATCTGGCCGAAGCAATTCAGTTTGTGTCGGTCATTCATCAGGTGAACACGTTCGGCTCCGGTCAGTTCGATCTCCGATTCCTGGCCTTGCACGTTTCGGCCAGCGTGCTGATGCTTTATCTGACCGTGAAGGTCCTTGAATACCGCCGCGAAAGCTGAGCGTCTCGACCATGTCGCAAAGTCTGCTCAACTTCCTGACCCGAACCGAAGTCTGGGCCTCGGCCTCCGCCCTGGTGGGGTTCCTGACGCTCACCTGGCTGATCCGAGGCGCGCCGATCGGTCAGTCCATGCCCGACGAGCCCGCCGGATCGCCGCGCCCCGCCTATCGCGACCGGGTGATTGGTCTGGCCGTGTTCGGTTTCTTGCTCGTCCTGGCCGGGGCCGTTCTGGCATTCCGGGTCGGAATTCCCTGGTCGATCCCGGTGTTCGGCGGCGGATTCGCCCTCTTGATCGCGGTGATGAAGGTCAACCGTCGCTATCGTCACCAGAGCCTGTCGATTCGACGGGCCTATGAGTTCGCGAACACCGCTCTGACGGCTTCTCTGGTCGCGGGGATTCTGGTCGTGGGCAATATCGTGGCCTTCAAGTATGGCGGACGAGCGATCGACCTGACCCGCGACCAGTCCTTCAGCCTCTCACCACAAACGATCGCCCAGCTTCAGTCGCTCGACCGTGATCTGAGCTTCACCGTCTTCTTCGGCAGCTCCGAACGGTCGATCCGCCAGCTCGAACGGGTCCGACAGTTGCTCGATCTGTACAAGGCCGCGAATCCCTCGAAGGTGAAGGTCGATTACCTCGACCCGAACCTGGACCTCAAGGAATTCGAGGCCCTGGTCAAGCGAGTCCCTCAGATCCAACTTTCGCAGGCCGGCGGGATCGTGATGACCTTCGGCGAGGGGGAAGGAGCGCCGCTCTCGTTCGTCGGGATTCAGGAACTGTTCGCGCTCAAAGGGAACCCTGCCGACAGCCGGGCCGACCGGTTCGTGACCTCGTTTTCGGGCGAGGAAGCCGTGACGTCCGCCCTGGTCCGCCTCCGCGAGGGAAATCGGTCCAGGATCGCCTTTACCACCGGTCACGACGAGCCTTCCCTCGGCGAGCTCGACCCGTCGAGGGCGGGGCTGGGGCTCTGGCGGGCTCGACTCTCGTCGGTGGGGATCGACGCGGTGGTCGCCGACCTCCGCCGCGAGGACGTTCCCGACTCGGTCAACCTGGTCGTCATCTGCGGTCCGAAGCGACCATTCCAGGCCGAGGAGATCGAGCGACTCAAGTCATTCATCATCCGCGACGGCCAGTTGATCGTTCTCCTGAGCAATACCGAGCCCACCGGGCTCGAAGATTTCCTGAAGTCGTACAACGTCGAGATCGGGCCGGGGCGCGCGGTCGATCCACGCTACAACTTCCAGCGCCGGCCGTTCGTGATCTATGCCCCGATCCCGCCTGGATCGACCCAGCCGATTGTCGAATCGCTGGTCGGACGATACATCTTGATGCCCAGCGCCGGACCGCTGACGACTCTGGGGGGACCGCCCAAGCCGGGAACTCTCGCGACACAGAAGTTGTCCAATCCGGGAGTACGGGCCGTGCCGTTCTTGCGGTCGGGACCGGATTCCTGGGTCGAGTCGACGCCCGAGGCTCGGCCGGTCGAACGCGATCCCGCCAGGGATGTCGCCGGTCCGATCAACCTGGGAGTCGCGGTGATCGTGCCACCGGCCCGGCCGTCCGACCCGATCCGGCCCCGGATGGTTGTGCTCTCCAGCGCCGCCGTGGCTGATAACCCGATGGTCCGGCTCGAACCAACCAATCTCGACCTGCTGATGAACGCCGTCCAGTGGCTCCGAGGGCGACCCTCCTCGGCCATCGGGATCGGCCCGAAAACTCATGAGAGCCTTCAATTCAACGCCGACACGGGACTGAAGACCCGTCTCGTCATGGTTCCGACCCTGCTGGCCGTGCTGGTGATCATCGGTCTCGGTATCACAACCTACATCGCCAGGCGCGATTGAGCCGGGCCGGCTCTTGTCCTCGGTTCGATTCGATTCGGTTCAATTCGATATCTTGATCCGTCCCGACGCCAACTTATCATTCCGGGGTTGATCACGCGATGAAATCCCAAGGCACCTACGTCCTGCTGGCTCTCTTTTTCGCTGCTCTGTTGTCGCTCTGGTGGGCCGACTTCGCCCGAATTCCCACCCGGGAAGAGATTCGGCGGATGAGCTCGCGAATCCTCCCCGAGCTGATCGACGCGAAGCCCGACGATCTCCAGAAGATCGAGATCCTCGGCGGTCCCGAACCGCTGGTCTTCGTCCGGAACGACGACAAAAGCGGCTGGCAGATGACGTCGCCCTTGAACGTGGAAGCCGACCCATCCAAGGTCGAGACGCTGGCTTACAACCTCAAAGAACTCTCCCGGAAACCCGAAGCCGCGCCGATCTCCGGCGACCCCGCGCAGTTCGGGCTCGCGACCCCGGAACGCGTGATCCGTCTCTGGGGCGATCAGTCCGTCAAACCACTGGCATCGCTTGATATCGGCCTTGAAAGCGACCCGCTCGGCCGACGCTACGTCCGGGCCACCGGAACCAAGAATATCGAGGTCATCGACTCCCGGAGCCTGGCTCTGCTGAAGATTGCGACGATCGCCTGGCGCGATCACGAACTTTTCCGGGTCCCTTCATTTGAAGTCGACGTGGTCAGCGTCCAGGATCAATCGCGAGAGCTCAAACTCAGGCGAGGTCGCGACTTCTGGCGAATCGAAGTACCCCTCAAATTGATTGCGGCCGAGGCCAAGGTCGAGGGGCTGATCGCCGACCTCGGTTCGCTCCGGATCTCGGGTGACGACCGGTTCATCGCGAACGACGTCCGACCGCTCGACCTTGAACGCTATGGTCTGAGGAAGCCCGAACTGACTATCCAGGTCGAGGCGGGTCGTGCCAGCCGGCGGCGACCGCCGCAGGTTCTCCACGTTGGCAAGCCCGTGGAGGGGAAACCCGGCCTGGTCTATGTTCTTCGAGGCGGCCAGAACGACGTGCTGGCGGTCGATTCGCGGGTCTTGAAGGATCTCCGACCCAACCCGAACGCGTTCCGGAGCTCGAAAGTCGCCGATCTGAAGCTGGCCCGGGTCAATCGGATCGCGGTCGAGCAACCTTCGGGCGGGTTCGAGCTGGTCAGGACCGGCCAGGACTGGAAGATCAGCCATCCCGAGGATCTTCCCGCCGACCGCAAGTCGGTCGAGGAATTCTTGAAAGCCCTCGACAAGCTCGAAACCAGCACCTACCCTCAGCCCGGCTCGATGGCCGATTTCGGGCTCAATCCGTCCTCGCCGGTTCTGAAAATCTGGCAAGTCGCGGATCGACGGGACACGCAAAGTACATCCGCCACGCCCGACCCCAATGGCGATCTGGCCTTGAGCCTCCGGATCGGTCGGAGAGATTCGGCTCGTCGGGCGACCTTCGTCCAGATCGAGGGGGACCCGACGGTTCTGGCGTTGCCCGAAGCCGCCGGCGACGTTTTCCCTCGGAGCGTCCTGGCCTTCCGTGATCGCCGGATTCTCCATGAGGAGATCGACCCGATCCAGCGGATCACCTTGAAGGGAGGCGAGCGATCGTTCGTGCTCAATTCTCCTCCGTTCAAGATCGACCCGATCCGGTTCGCGCCGATGGGCTGGTGGATGGTCGAGCCGGTCGACGCACCGGCCGATGCTCCCTCGGTCGGAGCGTTGCTGGGCGTCCTGGCCGGGCTCCAGGCGGACGCACTCGTCACCGAAACCGCCGAGAATCTGGAGAGTTACGGCCTCAAGCCCCCAGCGTTATCGGTGACCTGGGCGCGACTGCCACATTCCTCGAAGGATGCGGATTCCCTCACCCCGATCGCTCCGGCGGGCGTGATACCACTGCAAAATCGGACCCTCCTGGTCGGGTCCATCGTCCCCGGACGACCGACCCAGCGGTTTGCCAAGCTCGACGATCGCCCGCTGATCTTCACCGTGGGGACCGAGGTCCTCAAGATTCTTGACTCCGAGTGGCGTGACCATCGAGCGATCTCGTTGCAGCCGGCTCAGGTCCGGAAGATTCGGTTCGAGTGGCCTTCGCGGAGCCTGACCGCCGAATCCTCCGGCGGCAACCGGCCGAACTGGTCGCTGACCCCCGCGACTGACGCGCCCGACTTCGATCCGAACACGATCTACACGTTGTTAAAGACGGTCTCGAACCTGACAACCTCGCGGTACTATCAGCATCACGGCGAATTTCCTTCGATCTCCGGCCTGAAGACGCCTCGGCTGACGCTTCGGTTCGAACTCGACGACGGAACAAGCCCCCGGACGCTTCGACTCGGCGCAACGGACCCGGAAGGGAACCTCTTCGCCACCATCGAGAATGAACCGAGCGGAGCGGTCTTCCTGGTCGCTGAATCGTCGTTCAAGACCTGGCTCAAACCACCTCGGGCCGGCGACGACCTGCCCGACAATGTTTTCGCTCCGTGATCGTTGCCTCGGATGTCCACCCGAGCGCGGCAATTCGCGATTCGCTTGCCGCTTCGGGTCAACCCGGCCTATCATGCTCAGAGTGACTACAAGCGCGAGCGACAGGCTTTGATCGAATGTTCGATCAGCCGATCGATCCAGGCGAGGGAATCCCAGACTGATGCGGATCGCGGTTGACTTCCAGGACGAACAGCTCGATTTCGAGATCGCCGAGGATCGGTTGGTCGGCCACTGGTCCGGCCCGGCGATCGATCCCTCGCCCGAGCCCACCGCCGCGATCTTCCGGCGCGCGGTCGAGAACCCCAGCGAATTCCCCGCCTTGAGCCTCGCCGTCGTCCCGGGCGACCGGGTGGTTGTTCCGCTCGACCCCTCGACGCCCGAATTCACCACGATCCTCGGCGCGATGATCGAGGCCCTTCAGGCGTCTCAGGTCGACGGGATCACCGTCGTCTCCACCGCTCCCGAACCGGCCGACCTTCCGGCAGGTGTCTCCTGGCGGATTCACGATCCTGACGACCGCAGTCAGATCGCCTATCTTTCCAGCTCGACCGAAGGACGGCGGATCTATCTCAACAAGTACCTGACCGATGCCGACATCGTGGTGCCGATCGGGACACTGGGCTACGATGGAACTCTCGGATATCGCGGCCCGTGGTCGGTCATCTTCCCGGGACTGTCCGACCGGGAGACGCTGGCTCGGTACGCGGGCCTGAGCGCGGTCGGTCCGCCTGATCGCGACCAGCCTTCGGCGTCGCTCCTGGAGTCGGCCGAGGTCAGTTGGTTGCTCGGTTGCCAGTTTCAGGTCGGCGTTCTGGCCGGGCATTCGCGGGTCGCACGGGTGATCGCCGGGCTCGAAACCGCCGTCAGGAGCGAGGGTGCCCAGGCCATCGACGACGCCTGGACCTTCCGCGTCGACGATCGGGCCGACGTGGTCGTCGTCGGTGTGGGCGTGCCGGGACAGCCCACCTCGCTCAATGACCTGGCACTCGGTTTGCTCACGGCGACTCGGCTGGTCCGTCGTGGCGGCAAGATCGTCGCGCTCTCAAAGGCCCGGTTCGAGACCGGTCCGGCTCTCAGCCGGCTCCGAGGCGTCGAGAACCCGCGATCAGCGCTCAATCGCCTCCGCGGTCGCGAGGCCGATATCGACTATCCGGCGGCCAGGATCATCGCCGAAACTCTTGCCTGGGCCGATGTTTACCTCCACAGCTCGGTCGATCCCGACCTGGTTGAAGATCTGGCGATGATCCCCCTTGAACGCCCCTCCGAAGCGATCAAACTTGTCGGACAGGCTCCGTCTTGCATCCTCGTCAGCCAGGCCGACCGGACCCGGGCTCTGGTCCTGGGCGAGTAAACTCCAGCGAACCCTCGGAAACCATGACCGTCGCAACGCAAAATTCCCGAATCACCTCCGGCTGGGTCAACCGAACGAGCCGCGCCCGGATCGAGATCGGCGGTCCCGATCGGGCCAAATTTCTCCACAACCTGACCACCAACGACGTCAAGCGGCTCCCCGAGGGCCAGGGGCAAGAGTCGTTCGTCACGACGCTTCAGGGCAAGACGCTTGCCTATTTGACCGTGGTCGCGACCGAAATCGATCTTCAACTCCGGACCGAGACCGCGTCGCTCGACGGCTTGCTGCCCCACCTCCAGAAGTACGGGGTGTTCGACGACGTGGTGATCACGGACGTTTCCGCCGGGACTTTCGAATATCACCTGTTCGGACCCGAGGCCGTCCGGTTTGTCGAAGCGCGCGGGATCGAATTCCCCAGCGATCGCGGTCTTTGCCAGGTCGCGACGAAGATCGATGATCGATTCCTGGTAGTCCTGAAAGAGTCACCGACCGGCCGGCCGGGTTTTACCCTCGTGGGGTCGATCGATGACGCCGACGCCTTGAGGGCGACACTCGACGCCACGGGACTGACCGAGATCGACGCGTCGACCTTCGATGCGCTCCGGATCGAGGCGGGAACTCCGGTTTCGGGGCGGGACGTGACGCTGGCGAATCTCCCTCAGGAGATGGGGCGCGACTCGAAGACGATCAATTTCGTCAAAGGCTGCTATCTCGGCCAGGAGACGGTCGCACGACTCGATGCGCTCGGCCACGTGAACCGGATCTTGAAAGGGCTCACGCTCGAAGGATCGTCGCGGGTCCCGCCCGATGGGTCAGTCCTGAGCTTCGAGGGAAAAACGGTGGGCGCGATCACCTCGGCCGCGTTTTCGAGCGGTCGAGGTTGCCCGGTCGTGCTGGCTTACGTCAAGGTGGCGCAAGCGGTTGCCGGAACTCAACTTGTCGTGACCATCGCAGGATCGGGCGAGGTCGCGGCGCTCGTCCACGACCTGCCGTTCTGAAGTAAATGCCCTTATCCGACGATCGTCGCGGGCTCGGCGATGCCGTCGTCGGGAATTCCGGCGATCTGGAGAATCGTCTCGGGACTTCGGGCGAGTCCAAGATTTTCGAGGACGAGCACGCCGAACGGCGATCCCGACTTCCGGCGAGCTTCCCGATCCGTATCGGTTCGAGTCAGGCGACCCTGGTAGATTATCCCGTTGTAAGCGACCTTGACCACCGGGCAGGGTGTCCCCTGGCGGTTCCGGATCGCCATCAGATTCGTATGACACTGCTCGAACGTCATCGGTTTCCCTCCTGAACACCGAACGTCGGATGGCTAATGGGGGGGTGCCGTGAACCAGGTCATCCTGACAGGTCCACCGACGATCGCCTGACTATGGCGGCTAGCCCCCAGCGGGTCAACCCGGACTCGCTCCGATCTCGACGATCATTCGGCCTACTTTGCAACCCTAGCTCGCTTCCAGAGCGGAGCAAGTCGGACGCAATCCTCGGCCGAGACTTCGTACACGTAGATCGAACGGCCGACCCGCGCAACTGGTGTCAATTCCCGGAAATATCCGAACGCGTCGTCATGAGTCACGGGATTCTCGTGCGAACTCCACGACGGCATCCAGGGAAAATGAGGCGGTTGCAGCGACCTGCTATCGTCGAACCGCCACGGAAGCCCCATCACGATACTGGCGCTCACCGCGTACAGACCCGGCGTGAGCGCCGAGGCCGGACCATCCAGGTACGTCCGATCGAGCCCCGCGTTCATCTGGTCGATGGTCCCCGGCAGCGTGGGAGGTAAGAACCAGTCGAACCCGTCCCCTCTGAGGGTGAAGATGCTGGGATTGATCTGCCCGAAGTACGCCAGCCCGACACGCTTACCTGGATGCTCGCGCTTGAGCCAGCGCTGGAGCTTCACCAGGTCTTGCCCCCAGTCCAGATTACTATCGATCAGATGTTCGGCCCCGCGATCCGGCCCACCGGAAGCCCAGTTGAAGTAAGCCAGGTAATCCGGGTAAATCGAGGCCGACGCGGCGACTGTCCCGAGCAACGCACCCGCGATCAAACCACGTCCGGCCCAGCTCCAGCGTCCGGCCAGTCCGGATGCCCAGGGCACGACCTTGCCCACGCTCACGAACACGAACGGCAGGATGGGCAAGATATACCGCAATCCCAGACAGATATCGGTCAACAGGCTCATCGCCAGCAAGACGCCGACCGGGATCGCCAGGACCGCGATCTCGTCCGACCAGGGGGCTCTCGCCCGTTTTGACACGAGCAGGACCACCCCCGAGAGTATGACCAGAATCCAGGTTCCTTCGGGAATCTTGTAAGCCAAGGTCGCCAGGTAGTAATACCACCAGCCCCCTCGGCGGAGCTTACCGTCGAGATAGACGCTGTAGCCGGTTAATTTCGAGTCGTCATGGGGCAAGTTTTGGTTAAAGAAATACTCGGGGACGCCTTCGGTCTCGACCTTCTGTTCATCGAACCCCAGCAGGTAGTGCTTCGGGAGAGGGACAGGAATCGAGCCGAGAACCGTCCCGCGAAACCGGTTGACCCGGTAGCGCCAGGCACTATCGAGCAACTGGTTTGGATGGTTCGGCCGGACCATTCCCGGCGTCACGGGACGGGTCAGCGACTTACAGGCGAACTCGAACTTGCCGAGCGGCGTCCCCACCCCCTCGAAGGCGTAGCCGGCGTCGATCACGACGACGCTGATCGCCACCAGGACCCCCCACTGGATCAGCCCGCTCGTCAGCCGCTTCAGCCAGTCTTGCCAGTCGCGACCGAGCACGAACCGAACCACCGCCAGCGCCGGCCAGAGTCCATAAAGCACGACCAGACTGAACTTGGTGAGCTCCGCCAGCCCCAGGACCAGCCCGGCCAGGATCACCCGGCCCCAGGTCGGCTTTTGCTGATAGCGCCAGAACAGATAAGTCGCCGCCACGGCGAGGCTTGCCGCTGGAGCGTCGCTGGTCACGAGCCGGCCGTGGGCCAGGATATTCGGGCAGAGGCACCAGAGCGACAGGCTGAGCAACCCTCCGGCCGATCCATAGAGCTGTCGCGACCAGAAGAACACCGCCAGCCCACCGACCAGCGTGAACAGCGGCATCATCAGCCGGGCGAGGTCGAACAGCTCGAAATAATTGGCGAAATTCTCCCGGGCAAAAAGGAACCCAAACCCGGCCTGAGAATCGTCGCGCCAGGCTTGTTCATAAAGCTTGTCGGTCTTGGGATGGTTCAAGACCACCGGCAGCGCCGCAACCAGCTTCACCAGCGGCGGATTGTGGTGATAGAGCTTGAAGGTCCCCTTCTGCCAGTAGCTCACGCCCGCCGGCATGTGGGCGACCTCGTCGACCGTCGCATTCTCAAGCAAGAGGCTCGTGACCGACAACCACGCCTGCAAGCCAAGCAGCAAAACGACCGCCAGCGCCACCTTCGGACCCGACCAGAAACCGCGACGGAGAGGAGTCGTTGGCTCGACCACCATCGGAACCACCGGCGCTGGAGCGGGCTGTTTGTTGGTTTCAGGAGCCGGAGCAGAGACGCGTCGACGAGCCAAGGGGAACGCTCCGATCGGGCCAGAAGTTCACGCGGCCAGAATCTCCGGGCTCACCCGGCTCCGTCGCCGTCTTCGATCGTACCATCCGCCCAACCCCAGCGCCAAAAACGAAGCCAACAGCGGGCCGGCAAACTCCCGAATGGTCGAGCCCGAACCGCTGACATCCCAGATTTCGATGGTTGTCTCGGTGCCGAGCGGAACAGCTCGTTCCGGACGATCCAGACTGACTTTTGTCTGAACCGCAACCTTGGTCCCGTTGTCGATCACACGAAAATCGAGTCGCTCCAATCGCTCGGGGACACCGATCGACCGGAGAACTCGACCGTTATCCGCATGGATCACCTCGATCGATTGACTGAGCCGCCAGCCGGGCGGCCAGGGGCTCAATCCCGCCGGAAGATTCTTCGTGATCGTCCAGTACCACGACGCTTCGCTCCGGTTATCCAGATAAGCCAGCGTCGGGCCATCAAGACTGCGCTGGCCGGTCCCACGCCCCTTCTGAAAGACAACTCCAGACTCGATTTGCGGTTGGGCACGTACTTTCCCAGGGTCGGTCGGGCTGGTCAAACGGATTGTTTTCAAAAATTCGTTCATGTGATCATCAACTTGAACCAATCGTTGCCCATCCCGGCTCGCGCCGCCGATTTGCCCTTCGAATAATAGAGCCGGCGGATCGACCGCCAGGTTCCAGATCTCGAGCCAGTCGGAGTTCAGATGCCTCGGCGATTGCGATAAGAGCAAACGGCAATCGGGACTGAACCAGGGCATATGGACCGGGTAGCCATGCTCGATGGTCATTTTACGACCCGAAGGCAGAGCGATCAGGGTGAATTCGCCCGCCTGGGCCTCCGCGACCCAGTGACCGTCCGTCGAGACCGCGACCGCATCGGCGTCGAACGTCGCCGGAGAAATCGTCGCCAGTCGCTCGGACGTTCGAACATCCCAGACGACCAGGTCGGCAACGACCCCTCGGGTCTCGTAAACGGTCAGGAAATGACCGTCCGACGACAGGGCGATCTCGCCAGACCCAGGAAAATAGCGGGTCTGAGCTTCTCCAGCGGCGCGGCTCCAGACTCCGACCGTGAGTGGACCGGGCGGCCCCTGGAGATAGGCGAGCGTCGATCCATCATCGGAGACGACAAAACGTTGATGATCCAGACCATCCCCCACCTCGGCTACCGAAAGAACCTCGCGGCCCGAAGGGACCTCCCAGACGTGGAGC
>JAJYCH010000777.1 GCA_021778575.1 Planctomycetota bacterium | reverse complement strand
AAGCCCGACGGACCGACCTGCTCGCCCTCGGCGCTCAGATCGCTCAGCGGTCGATCACCATCGAGGCCAACGCCAACCCCGAAGGCCACCTCTACGGCTCCGTCACCGCCGAACAGATCGCCGACGCCCTGAAGGCCGACAACTTCCCGATCGAGGCCGACAACGTCAAGATCGAAGGACCGCTCAAGGAACTCGGTCTGTACACGATCAAGCTCTCGCTGGGCCAGGACGTCGACACCGAGGTCAAACTCTGGGTCGTTCCCACCCACGTCGAAGAAGTCCCTGTCTGAACCGTCGACGACCGGGACGTCCGCGTCCGGTCCGCCGAATTTTTCATGGTCAACACACGGGCCGGCCGATACCATTGTTCAGGTAGGGCCGGCCCGATTCCTTCCCGTTCGTCATGCCCGGCGAACACATTCCATCCCGATGACAGGCCGGTCTTGAAGAATCATCAAAGGGCCAAGCGTCGCGCTCCACGAGCCGCGCCGCCGATCTCTGAGGGAGTCTCGACGGATCATGGCCGACTATACGAATGGCCACACCAATGGGAATGGCAATGGCAACGGGAATGGCTACGGTCGGGCCCGGAAGAACGGCGATCATTCCCCGCCCGTCGAGATCGACCGGCTTCCGCCGCAGAATCTAGAGGCTGAACTGAGCGTCATCGGCTCACTCCTGCTTGACAACGAGACGCTGCACGACGTCGTGCCGCTGCTCAAAGTCGAGGACTTTTATCGCGATAGCCACCAGGTCCTCTATCGAGCGATCCGCGATCTCTATGACCTCGGCAACGCGATTGATGCCATCACACTGATCGACGAGTTGACCCGTCGCGGCGATTTCGAGAAGGCCGGCGGCGACGAGACGATCCGTAAAGCGCTCGAAGTCACTCCCTCGGCCGCCAACGCCAAGTATTACGCCCAGATCGTTAAACAACGTGCCATCAGTCGCGAACTGATCGAGGGCGCCAACCAGATTCTGCGTGACGGCTACTCGAACAACTTCACCGCCGACGAACTCCTTCAATCCGCCGAAAAGCGGATCTTCGCCATCGCCGAGGACAAAGCCACCGGCGAGACGATCGAGATCAAGGACGTGCTCGTCAGCGCGATGGACCGGATCACCGCCCGGGCCGAGAATAAGCATGCCGTCACCGGCGTCGGCAGCGGCTTTCTCGACCTCGACGACATCACCAGCGGATTCCAGGAAACCCAGCTCATCATCATCGCCGCCCGCCCGTCGATGGGAAAGACGGCGCTGGCGCTCAACATCTGTGAACACGTCGTCTGTGATCTCCAGAAAACGGTTCTCTTCGTCAGCCTCGAAATGGGCGAGCTGGAACTAACCGAGCGACTCCTCTCGTCGCGAGGGCGCGTCGACGGTTACAAGCTCAGAACCGGCAAGGGGTTGGGTACTCAGGACATGGCACAGCTCGGGATGGCATACAACGAGCTGGTCAAAGCCCCGCTGTTGATCGACAGCACGCCCGCCCGGAACATGCTTCAGATCACCGCCAACGCCCGGCGTCTCAAGCTTCGCCAGGATCTCGGGATGATCGTGGTCGACTACATCCAACTGGTCGATGCCGAGGAATCGCGCGACAGCCGTCAGGAACAGATCGCCAAGATCAGCCGACGTCTGAAGCAACTTGCCCGCGAGCTAAAAATCCCGGTGATCGCACTCTCGCAGCTCAATCGAGGGGTCGAGAACCGCGAGGATCGCCGGCCCCGGATGGCCGACCTTCGCGAGTCGGGAGCCATCGAACAAGATGCCGACATGGTCCTGCTCCTCCACCGACCCGAATACTACGACGAAAATGACCAGCCTGGCGTCGCCGAATTGATCATCGCCAAGAACCGCTCCGGCGCGACCGGAACCGTGAAGTTCGCCTTCCTCAAAAACCTCACCCGGTTCGAGAATCTCGCCCAGAACCTCGAACCTGGCGGAGTTTTCTGAGTGTCTGGTGCTCCCGCTTGGGAATGCCGGAGAACTCATCAGGTTCACGACTCAGGCAGGCCGCCAGGGTTCGATATCGAGGTCGGTCTGGCCATCGATGGCCAGATCGGCCAGAACTTTGCCAATCAGCGGCGAGAACTTGAAGCCGTGGCCGCTGCATGGGCTTGCCACGATCAGATCGGGCCGACCGGGGATCGGGCCTAACTGGAACCGTTCCCCTTCGGCCATCGTGTAAAGACAAACCTCGGTCCGTTCGATCGGTCGATCGGCCAGTCCCGGCACCGTCGTCCGCAAGAATTCGCGGAGTTCCTCGATGTGAGCCGGGGCGATCCGCCGATCCACCTGGTCGGGATCGACCGGCAGACCACCATGTCGGGCCACCTTCACGCTCGAACCGGTCAGGCCCGGCATCCCGTAAAAGGCATTCAATTCCCCCTCGCCAATAGCGATGAATGCGGGAAATCGGCCGATGGCATACGACCTGGATTCGTCGGTCTGAAGGTAAATGACCTGCTGGCGCGTAGCGACCAGCCGAGGAGTCCATCCTGTCAGAAGCCTTGATGTCCAGGCACCGGCCGTGACGATCAGCCGGTCGGCGACAATCACCTGGTCGTCAAGGACCACCCGAGGGTGATTGCCATCGAGGTCGATGCGTCGGACCGGTTGTCGATCGAGAATCACCGTCCGGTCCCCGCCGAAAGTTCGCGCCAGGTCGAGTTGCACCTCGAGAGCCCGGGCCGCGAGGAGGATTCCCGCGTCGGGTTCGTAGACGACATCATCGGCCGGGTCGATTCCGAAGATCGGATGTCGAGCGTTCCAGTCTCGACCCGACATCCGCCGATGTTCGACGCCGATCTCGGCCAGATTGGCGACGACTCGCCCGACGTAATCGATCCCTGGCGGGCAGATCGAGACGCCCCCCGTCCGGAGATAAAGCGGTACGCCGGCCTCGGCCTCGAGTTCGCGCCAGGCC
>JAJYCH010000776.1 GCA_021778575.1 Planctomycetota bacterium | reverse complement strand
CCAGATTGTCCGCGACCTGATCGCCGGTCAGGGGGTCTGGACCGACCACCCCTCGACCAACTTCATCTCGGTCACGTTCGACCCCGAGAAAAAGACGTATGACCCCGAACGGCTGGCCGCCCGGGTCGCCCGGGGGTTCCTTGGCGTCCGGATCGATTGCGCCCAGTGTCATGACCACCCCTTTCAACCCTGGAAACGCGCCGATTTCCGGGGGATCTCCGCCTATTTCGGTCAGGTCGAGCACACCTTGACCGGAATCAGCGACCGATCCGGTGAGTTCTTCGTCGACGACAAGAAGGATGGCACCAGGGTCGCCATCGAACCCAGGGTTCCCTTCCTCCCGGAACTCGACCCGAAGACCGGCACCCGTCGCGAACGGCTGGCCCGGTGGGTGACCGACCCCCGGAACGATCATTTCTCGAAGTCGACCGTCAACCGCGCCTGGGCCTTGATGTTCGGCCGACCGCTGGTCGAGCCGATCGACGACATTCCCAGTGGGGGCGACCAGCCCGAGCCTTTGAAGATCCTGGCCGACGATTTCGCCGCGAATGGCTTCGATTTGCGACGCTTGCTCCGCTCGATCGCGCGGACCGAGGCGTTCGCGATCGACTCGACCTCGGACGATTCGACGCCGTCGATCGAGACCCGGGAAGCGGCCTGGGCGGTCTTCCCGATGACCCGGCTCCGGCCCGAACAGGTCGCCGGGGCGCTCCTGCAATCGTCGAAGAACGAGACGATCGACTCGAACTCGCACATCCTCATACGCCTGGCGACCTACGGCGGAGTCAACGAGTTCGTGGTCCGACACGGCGACCCGGGAGAGGAAGAGTTCAACCTCGAAGCGTCGAGCACGATCCCCCAGCGACTCTTGATGATGAACGGCGAACTCGTCGAGAAAAACATCAACGGAGAGCTCGGCAACGCCTCGACCCGGATCGCCATCCTCGCCCCCGACGACCGCAAGGCGGTCGAGGTCGCGTACCTGGTCACGCTCACGCGTCGCCCGACAGCCGAGGAGCGGACGCACTTCGAGGCCCGGATCGCCGGGACCAGGGGAGAAGACCGCAAGGAGCGTCTGGCCGACCTGATCTGGACCCTGCTGAACTCAACCGAGTTTTCCTGGGATCACTGACCGCCACCGCGCCGGACCTCATTGACGAAATCGTGAGCCAGCCGAGCGGGGATCGGCAACCGATATTTGCGGGTCGTGGCCAGGACCAGTTCCACCGCGCTGGCCAGATCGGCGCGGTGGCCGGGCGAGACAAACAGCGGCGCCACCCGGTCGCGAGTCCGGAGCACGGTCCCGATCCGCTCCCCTCGATCAACCAGCGGGCTCTGGTCGCCCCGGTTCGGTCCCGGAGTTTCAAACCGGCCACAAAGTCGGCTCTTGGCACAACCAACCGTGGGCAAGTCCAGGCAAAGACCAAGGTGGCTGGCGATCCCCAACCGTCGAGGATGAGCAATCCCCTGCCCGTCACAAAGCACCACGTCTGGTCGCGACTTCAAGAGGCCAAAGGCCTCCAGGAGAGCCGGAGCTTCGCGAAACGAGAGCAAACCCGGCACATAAGGAAATCGAGCGGGAGCCTTCAGACCCACCCGCTCGATCACCTCAATGCTCGTGGCCTCGACAACCACGACGGCGGCATAAAGGAACTCGCTCCCCCGATCAAACGAAACATCCGCCGACGCCAGGGTCCGCCAGGTCGGCAACGGAGTGGTCGAGTCAACCAGACTCGCCAGAGTCGCCTGTTCGGCTCGCGCCTCGGCGGGTGTCAGATCCCAGCGCGGAGTTATTGGGTTCATGGGGATTCAGCAAAGGTGATTGTCGACGCGAAGCCTCGCCTTCGAGACTCTGTAAACCGTTACTCCCTTCAAAGCCGCTGTATTCGCAGGCGCGGTGCCAAACGCTTCAGGGTGGCGACGCCTTCGGCTGTCACCCCCTTGATCGGCAGGACGACTTCTTTGAGGTTCGCCATCGCTCCGATTTCGTTCAATGCAGCGTCCGTCACGCCGGTCCCTTGCAGATCGAGGAACTCGACTCTGCCCAGGAGTTTCAGGTGGGGCGACCCGGCATCAGTGATTCTCGTGCCAGTCAGGTCCAAATATTGCAGTCGTGTGAGTTTCTTGAGGTGGATCAGACCAACGTCATCAATGCCGGTCCATCCAAGTCTGAGGTTCATCAGCCGATCGAGATTTGCCAGATGGGCGATGCCGGCGTTCGTCACCCGGTCGTTGTCGCTGAGGTCGAGAACTCGGAGATTATGGAATCGCTTCAGCGAAGCGAGCCGTCCGTCGTCGACGTCGTCCCCAGGCAGGTGAATGGCCACCAGATCGGTCAGGTCCGCCATCGCTCGCCAGGTCTCTTCGGAGAGTGGGCCTCTCGGACGTCCGTTCATGAACAGATTTCTCGGTTTGCGGACGAAGTCGTCGCCGAGCGTTCGCCCCACCCACCCTTGCCAGGCTGGTGTGGAAGGAGTTCGATTGAGCCCGTTTTCATCGACCTGGTCATCGAACATCAACCATCCACCCGACCGATCAATCCGGGCGATGGCATCACGCTGAATCCGGGCCCGGTTCACGACCCACCCGAGTCCGCCAGCCACAAGAAGCACCAAAACCATCAGCGTTCGCACGCGTAAACGGATCAAAAATCGCTTTTTCCTGGGGATCGGCGGTGAGCTTGAATCCATGATCACCCCGTAATGTTTGGTTTCAGGCCTCACCCCGACCACGTCTATCGATCCCAACCGGCGGGCAACGTCTCTCCGCCCGAGACGGTCGAGAGGGCTTCGAACACTTTGGGATCGATCGACTCCCGCACGAACCGCGCGGACCCGTCGGCCATCGCGACCACGCGGCTAGCCGCAAGAATTTCGTAGGGTAGGGCTTGCCCTGCCGTTCCGGGTGTGGCGATCAAAACAACGGCAGGGCAA
>JAJYCH010000775.1 GCA_021778575.1 Planctomycetota bacterium | reverse complement strand
ATCCTCGAATGAACCGGGCCGGTCGCGAATCTCTCGCTCAGCGGACGAGTGGATAAAGATTCAGATGCTCAAGCAGATCGACGATCCAGGGATGGGTCCACGGCGATCGCAAGGCGTAGCCGGCCGACAGAACCGAGAAAACCAGCGCGACGAGCGACAGCCAGCGGACCCAGCGGCGATCTTGCCCACCGCCCAGCCCGGTGGGCAAGACGACCAGCCAGAACGGGATTAACCAGAACAGCCAGCGAAGGCCCGACGTCGAGCCGCCGTAATTCCGCGCCTTGGGGTTCCAGGTATAAAACGCCAGCATCGCGATCGTCAAAATCAAGGTGATCCACGAGACCGTCTTGAGCGATCGTCCTTTACCCACGATGTTCCTCAGGCAAGCGAAGATCGAGAACAGAAAGATCGGCGAGAGCGAAAAGACACCGTGGTGGCCGAAGGTCATGTGAAAAAGGTAACGCCCGTAAGATTCCGGGAACTTGTTGAGATAGTCGAATTCGAGCGGCGTGTTCCAGTAGCTGCCATCATAATTATAAGATTTGGTGCCGAATTCTTCATAAACCGGTTTGAACGTGCCGAATGCCAGGTATTGAGTGGCGAAGAACGCCGCGAGCGGGACGATCGCCGCCGGGACGAACGAAAGAAAAGTCCGGCGCGGGTCCTTGACGGCCAGAACGAGGAACAGCAGCGCGCCGAAAAGACCGGCCGGGATCTCATTGCAGGCACAGTAGGCGCCCCAGAATCCGGCCATGACGAAGTGGATCGGTCGAGTCGAACCTTCGCTGACGATCCGGATCAGTGGATAGATCGCGAAGAACGCCGAATAGGCCGCGACCGTGTGGTTGTTCAGACTCGAATTGAAGACGACCAGATAGTTGCCCCAGGCTCCCGCGACCAGTGCCACGAACCAGGCCCAGTCATTGGGCGCGTAACGGTCGAGAAGCCTCACGTAAAGGATCAAGAAATAGAGAAACGGAACCACATTGAAAAGAATGATCACCGGCTTGAAATAAAGAATATATGCTTGCCAGATGACCGGGGCGGGGGTTTCCTTGACGAAGATGGTCTTGCCCGGGTGGTCGGGGTCGGGCTTCTCGACGTTCCGCTCGATCCGGGGCTGTTCGAACTTGTGGTCGAGTTCCACGCCGGAAATCTTGCGGAACGGATAGATCACGCCCGCCATCAAGGTCGCGAATAAGGGCGGCTTGCTCGAATAGTAATGCTCGGCCGGTTTCGCTTCCCTCGAAAACGGTTCGGCCTTCAGCACCTTGTCCTGGGTATCCTTGGCCCAGGGGCAATCGTCGATGGCGTAGGTCCCGCGTTCCAGGAGCGACCAGACCGTGCAGTAGCGTGAGATGTCGTTCGCGGTCAACTGGGTCGGGATTCGCAGGGCCACGCCGAGCGACTGCGCGGTCGCCACGCAGACCACGATCAGGGCCACGAACTGGCGGTAAACCGGGCGGGTTTCGGGCGTCTCCATCGCGAGTGACCTCGGGGGATATCAGGTCGAGGGTTGTTCGACTTCCGAATCAAGCCGGGAAGAATCACGAGTCTCGGCGATACTGAACGTATCAGACTCGCGGATGTTATAAGCGGTGACCAGCTCGGCCAGAATTCCCAGGCAGAGAAACTGCGAGCCGACGGCGCAGAGCGTTCCGGAATAAAACATCAGCGGACGATCACCGATCGGTCGAAAATCGACCCACCAGAATCCGAGAATCCAGATCACCGCCAGGTAGGTCAGCCCCACGCTACCGATGGCCAGCATCGTCAGCCCAAGCGCACCCAGAACGTGCAACGGACGCTGGCCGTAGCGTGAGAGAAAATGGACCGTCACCAGGTCGAGCAACCCTTTGATGAATCGCGCGACGCCGTACTTCGAATGACCAAACTGGCGAGCCCGGTGATTGACCACGATCTCGGCCACCTTGAATCCGCGCTCGTGAGCCAGGACGGGGACGAACCGGTGAAGTTCGCCGTAGAGTGTCACCTCGTCAAGAACTTCGCGGCGATAGGCCTTGAAACCGCAGTTATGGTCGTGGAGCTTGCACCCGGTCAACCGGCTGACCATCGCGTTAAAGACCCGGCTGGGACCAACCTTGTGCCACGGGTCGTGCCGCTTCTGCTTCCAGCCGCTGACGACGTCGAACCCGTCGTCGAGTCGGGCGAGGAACCGAGGGATCTCGGCCGGATCGTCCTGGAGGTCGCCATCAAGGGTAAAAATGATCGTACCCCGAGCCGCGCGGAACCCCGCGGTGAGCGCCGCGGCCTTGCCGAAGTTCCGGCGAAACCGGATACCTCGGACTCGCGGATCGAGATCGGCGAGCGTCTTGATCACTCCCCACGACCCGTCGCGACTGCCATCATCAACAAAGACAATCTCGGCCGGCTCCAGGTGGTTTGACGTGAACGTCCGGACCAGCTCGGCGTGGAGCGTTGCGAGACTGTCAACCTCGTTATAAAGTGGCACGACGATGCTGATCATGGCGAGCTTGGCCCCGATATCACTTTGGGTCGGATCGCGGTCAAGATCCCGGCGGAGAGGATTTCCCCTCCCACCCAGGCCATTCGAAGGAGCAAAGCCGCCATCACCGCCAGGTCGCGGTCGATCGCCGACGCGAGCGCGGTCCAGAGCACCCACTCGCGGACGCCCAGTCCGCCGGGAGAGATCGGAACCACGAAGCCCGCGACCGTCGCCAGGGCCACGCTCGCGATCGCCAGGCTCCAGTGGTTCGGCGTCAGACCTCCGGGAGCGATCGCCCGGATCACCGCCACCTGGCTGAGCCCGAGCAAGACCCAACCGACCCCCGACCACAAGAATCCTTCGCCCAGGAGCCGGAACGAGAATCGTGGCAGAGCCTCCGGACCCACGTTTGCCAGCGGAGCCCGCGCCAGTCGCGCCAGCCAGGGAAACACGGTGGGCCAGACCACGA
>JAJYCH010000774.1 GCA_021778575.1 Planctomycetota bacterium | reverse complement strand
AGCGGTAAAGTCGCCGACAAGATGAAGTCGCACTCGCCGACCAGCCCGCGAGTCGGATCGACGTCGAGTCGTTGACCTGAGTAAATCGTGACCGCGCCCTGTGAGAGTTCTTGCGCTGCCAGCAGGATCGGGACGACGATGAATTCGCTCCGGGCCTTTTCACTCAACAAAACCTGATGTGAGCCCCGATCGAGGAGTTCCCGGAGCCAGGGCTGGATCGGCAGCAGTCCAAGATCGGGAAACAGTTCCGACGATTCGATCTCCAGTTCCAGCCCGGTCATCACCGAATCAATCGAAAAGTCGGTGTAGTCCACCGATCAACTCCCGAGCAACGGTGAATCAAGAACCTCGACCGGGTCGTGGCCGCCGACCTGCCAGATCCGGGACGTTTTCCGGGGCGGTTTGATCCCCAGAAACCAGCGTGCCAGCCAGCCGGCCGGCAAGTCGGGCTGAATCAGGCCGCCGGGCTGACAGAGGTCTTCGAGGATTCCCTCGGCGGCGAGATAGCCGCTCCGGACCGCTCCTTCCATCGTCGCGGGCCAGCCGGTCGCGGTCCAGTCTCCCGCCAGAAAGAGCCCTTCGATGGGCGTTCGTTGTGGCGGTCGGATGGAGTCGATTCCCGGGCGAACGGCGAAGGTCGCTCCATGTTCGGTCACGACCCAGGATCGGAGCAATTGGGCGTCACGCGACTCGGGCCAGAGCGCCGTGAGATCGGCCCGGACGGCTTCGAGGATCTGATTCTTGTCGAGCGGCAGAAGGTCATAGCTGGCGCTGATGACAACCTGAAGATATTGCCCCTGACCATCAGGGGACGACCGCCCCTGAAGGGCCGAATGATCGAAGACCCACTGGATCAGTCGGCCAACCGTGACAACGTGCTCGTGCGGACAGACCGGCCGATCGAACCAGAGATGAACCCCGGTGATTGGCGACGATTCGATCGTTTCGAGCGCTCCGAGAGCCGGAATCCGCGAGCGGATCGCGTCGGAGAGAAATCCCGCCACGCGGTCAAACGGCGCGGCCAGCACGACGAAATCGGCCTCGACCAGCTCCCCCGACCGGAGCTTGATCCCTTGCAAATGCCCTTCGTCGTCGAGTTCGACCGACTTCACCCCCGTCGTCAGTCGGACGTCCACGTTCTCGCTCGCCAGCCAGCGTTCGAGTCTGGTCCCGTAAATTTCGCCGAGCGGGGCCAGGGGAATCTCCATCCGATAACCGTCGCGATGACGCAGGAACCCATCGGCGAAGACTTTGCGAGCATGCCCGACGTCCATCCGGTCGAGCCGCTCGTTGAGCGCCGAGATCAGCACGGTTCCCCAGTACCGTTCGATCGTTCGGGGGGTCTGGCCATGTCGTTTCAGCCAGCTCTCGAACGGCTCGTCAGGCCGGTCGACGGGCCGGCGAACCAGGCAGGCAACTCCGTAAGCAACCCGAAGACGCTCGAACCAGCTCAGATAATTGGCCCGGAGAAAGCTTCCCGAGAGATGCAACGGAGCGGGCAACGGCCCGGCCTGAAGCCGGGAAATCTTGCCTTCGGGACTGAGGAAGACAACCTCGGGAACCCGCCGAAACAGGCCGTCGACACCGACCTTCCGGCAGAAATCGGTCAGGTTCGTGCAGCAAGCCATGCTGACGTGCTGGCAGTTATCGACCATCTCGCCGGTCACTGGGTCCTGAAACGAGCTGGCGCGGCCTCCCAGTCGTGGGCGGCTGTCGAACAAGGTGATCCGGACGTCGCGACCGACTAGCGACGCCGCTGTCGCCAGTCCGGCGAGCCCTCCGCCCACGATCGCGACATGGGGAGCGGGCGGACGATTGGCCGTGCCATTCATCCGCACCGGGAAGTCTCCGCGAGGACCGGGTCAAGCCCGCCGTTTCCCAGTGATCGAAGCGATCCGAACCGACTTGGAAACGCTTTGAACGTGATCAGGATCTTCCGCCAGGCCGGCAGGCTGACCCGAGTGGTCATGACGTCGTAGTCGCGCTGAACGATCTCGTCGAGGAGCCCACGATAGATCCCGACGATCGCCTGGAGGACCGGTCGGCCGACGGGGTCGACCAGTTCGACCAGCGGCTCGGCCTTCCGATAAAATTCGTAGGCCCGGGCTCCCTGGAATTCGAGAAGAGCGCGGACCCGACCGGTCGGCCGCGACGCGGTCAGCTCGGCGGGAACGACGCCGAAGCGGGCGAGTTCGTCGGTCGGCAAGTAAACCCGTCCCTGGAGCGCGTCTTCGCGAACGTCGCGGATGATGTTGGTCAGTTGAAGGGCGATCCCACAGGCCTCGGCCAGCCGCTCGGCCCGGCCGTCATCCGACTGATAGCCCCAGAGATGCAGACAGCTCAGTCCGACGACCGAGGCGACCCGGTGGCAATAGACCCGAAGCTCCTCGAAGGTCTCGAACCTCCGGGCGTCGAGGTCCATCTCGACCCCGTCGATGACTTCATGGAGATAACGGGACGGAATCTCGTAACGATGGACCGCGTCGGCCAGGGCCGGGAAGCCGGGCCAGGCCTCGACCCGGCCGTTCAGAGCATCATCCAGACCGCGACGCCAGGCCGCCAGATCGCGCGCTTTCTCGGCGGGAGGACCCGGCGTGTCGGCCAGGTCGTCGGTGTTCCGCAAGTACGCGTAGAGGGCACACATCGCCCGACGACGCTCGATGGGCAGCAACAAAAAACTATAGTAGAAGTTGCGGGCCTCGCGTCGGGCCAGCTCGTCGCAGAAGGCTTGGCTCTCGCGCAGTCGGGTCACGAGACTTGCTCCATCAGGGTTCGTGGAATCGGTCGCGCTGAGGGAAACCGCAGAAGTGCCCGGAGCAGAAGTCCGACCTTCGCCAGCTTGCCAACCTCGGGCCGGCTGGTCAAAACGTCGAATCGCTGACCCTCGATCCGGTCGAGAATCGCCTGGCCACCCCTTGAGAACAGGTCCACGTCCACCGCCAGG
>JAJYCH010000773.1 GCA_021778575.1 Planctomycetota bacterium | reverse complement strand
CCTTGGTACATGCGTCGGCTTCATGGCGGCTGGGAGTGGATCGGCCGGTTCTTGATCGTCTTCCACTTCGCCGTGCCGTTCCTGATCCTGCTCTGCCGACCGATCAAGCGGAACCGTTACAAGTTCAAACTCTGGATGGTCGCGGCGCTGGTGCTGTTCGCCCACCTGGTCGACGACTTCTGGCTGTTCGGCGCGTCGTCGGCGTTCGACTATCGCGACGGCGCGGGCCAACTCCTCGAGAATTATAACCCGAGCCTGTTCCGGTTCACCGTGCTCGACCTGCTGATGCCAATCGCGATCGGTGGGATCTGGCTGTCGGCGTTCCTCTGGCTGCTCAAGTCACGACCGCTGATGATCGCGCACGATCCTCAACTTCTGCCCGCCCTCAAGCAAGCCTCGGGAGGCCATTGAGATGCATGACTCGGCTCCCATTCCGCCCGACCCCGAAAGTGAACGTCGCGGTCACGAGCTTCGCGACGTGGCCATCAAGCCGATCCTGTACTTCCTGATCGGTCTGTTTGTTTTCGGTGGCGTTCTTCAAGCGGTCATGAGCACCATCATGACCGGCGTGATTATTCCTGAATCCAAGTTGCCCGTCCCCTCGTTCAGCGAGATGGACAAGACTCGCGACATCCAGAAGGGGGTCCTCGATTCGCGGTTCCGCGACCTCGGGACCGCCCGGGCCGACAATCTCCAGCGCGACACGACGGGCGACATGCTCACCATGTACGCTGAAGATGACGCGGTCCTGAACAGCTACGGGATCGACAAGAAGACGGGCAAGGTTCATATTCCGATCGAACGGGCGATGGCGAAGGTTCTCGAAAAAGGCCTTCTCAAGAGTCGTCCGGGAACCTCGAAACTCCCGTTCGACAACGATCTCCCCTACCCCGCCCATTCTTTGCCGTACAAGGCAACTCCCTGAAAGGGAACGATCATGACCCGCGCTGTGCCCCAACCCGACTCCCGAATCCTCGCAGCCGCGCGGCCCCGCCGCCGTCGGTGGGTTTCGACGTCGCGTCCGGGCCTGCTCTTCCTGATCATGGCTTTGATTCTGGGCGCGACCGCGTCGAGCGCCTCGGCTCAACCGGGCGGAGCGCTCAAGGAAGTCGCGTTCGATCAGAATCTGAACGCCCAGGTGCCGCTGGCGACCCGTTTCGTCGATGAGCAGGGCCAGAAAGTCATGCTCTCGGATTACTTCGGCAAGCGGCCCGTCATCCTGGTACTGGGCTATTCGAACTGCCCGATGCTCTGCTCGAAGGTCGCCGAAGCGATGATCCGAAGCCTGAAAGCCCTGGACCCGTCGGTGGGCAAGGACTTCGATATTCTCCAGGTCAGCATCAACCCCAAGGAGACTCCCGAGCAGGCCGACAAGCAGCGTCGAACTTACCTGAAACGTTACAACCGGCCGGGAGCCGAGACAGGGTGGCACGCCTTGACGGGCGACGAACAGTCGATCGCCAGGCTGGCCAAGGCGGTGGGCTTCAAGTATGCCTACAACCCCAAGCTCAATCTCTATGCTCACGCGGCCGGGTTCGTGCTGCTGACGCCCGCTGGGCGTGTTTCGCGCTACTTTTATGGGGTGGAATTCCCCGCCCGCGAGATGAAGCCCGCCCTGGCCGACGCCTCATCGAGCAAGATCGGTTCGCCGATCGACCGGCTCGTCTTGTACTGCTATGACTACGATCCCAACACCGGGAAATACACGTTCGCCATCATGAACTTGATTCGAGTCTTCTGGGTTCTCACCGCCCTGGCCCTGGGGACGTTCATGTTCGTGATGTTTCGGCGCGATCGACGGATGGCCCGGGCGACCAGGGCCTCGACCACCGAACCTACTCCAGGACCAGTGATCCCTTAATCATGTGGGACTTTCCTTTATTTCCGGAGCGTGCCTCCGCCATTGCCGGGCGGGTGGACATGGTTTTCTTCGTGTTGATGGCCATCACGGTCTTCTTCACGTTCACGATCGGCTTCACGGTGATCTTCTTCGCGATCCGCTATCGCAAAGGGTCCTCGGCCGACCGGTCGCACGCGTTCAGTTCGAATCTCAAGCTTGAGATCGCCTGGATGGGAATCCCGCTGGTGATCGTGCTGGGGATCTTCGCGATCGGCACCCAGGTCTTCGTCGAGATGTTCATCCCGCCGAAGGACGCCACACCGATCTACGTCGTCGGCAAGCAGTGGATGTGGAAGGTCCAGCATCCCCAGGGTCGGAGCGAGATCAACGAGATCCACCTCCCCCTGGGTAAGCCGGTCAAGCTGATCATGACCTCGCAGGACGTGATCCACAGCTTCTACATCCCGGCGTTCCGGATGAAGCAAGACGTTCTGCCCGGTCGACTCACCTCGGAGTGGTTCCTGCCCGACCGGGTTGGCCGCTATCACCTGTTCTGCGCTGAGTATTGCGGCACCGAACATTCGAGGATGGGGGGCTGGGCGGTCGTGATGGAACCCGCCGACTTCGACAAGTGGCTCAAGGGTTCCCCTGACGGCAGCGCCTCGGGAAGCAGCGACGCCATGCCGTCGATGGCTTCCTCGGGAGCCAAGCTGTTCGAGAAATATCACTGCACCGGCTGTCACGGAGCCAACTCCGAATTCAAGGCTCCCAAACTTGATGGCGTCTATGGCGGCCAGGTCCCGATCATGGCCGCCAACGGCAAGGACGTCATTTTCGTGGACGCCGACGACCGGTACATTCGCGATTCCGTACTTCTGCCCAAGTCGCAAGTCGTGGCCGGCTTCGAACCGGTGATGCCGTCCTATAAGGACGTGATCAAGGAAGAAGAGCTGCTCCAGATCATGGAATACATCAAGTCGATCGGGCGGAAGGAGGGCGTGAGATGAGCGTGGCTGAACAGACGCAGGTTCAGGAGGGGGGCATTTCGACTGTCGCCCATCCCTCGAAAAATTATCTGAACGCGGACGACACGATCAAGTCCTGGTTG
>JAJYCH010000772.1 GCA_021778575.1 Planctomycetota bacterium | reverse complement strand
CCCGATCGACCGAAGCCGAAGGTGAAGGGGATGTGCGGGAACTCTCGACCCAAAATCTCTGCACCAGCCCGCTTGACTTCCCAACTCTCATAGATGGCTTCGTTTTGTCAGGCGACTCTGGCGTGCGATTGGCTTTGTTTGGGATCGAGACCTCGGGGGAGAGTGGCTTCGTTTTGTCTCGGGGATGGGCGGCCGAGAAGGCTCCGTTCGGTCCGTCTCGACGGCTTGCCTTCGGTTCCCGAACTTTATATCCTGCAACCTGTTCCGAATCAGAAATCCGGTTCGCCGGATCTCCTGGCGGAGATCGGCGTCATGATCTCGCGCGGTTCGAGCGTTCCCGCGTGCCATACATCTTGGTCCTTCAGAGCGGAGCCGACTCATGCCTTCCTTCCGTGCCACCTGCTCCGGGCTGCTGGTGTCGTTACTGGCCTTGGGGGTCGCCCCGCTTCGCGCTGAGGAACCTCCGAAACCGAATATCGTTTATATCCTGGCGGATGACCTCGGGTACGGTGACGTTGGCTGTTATCAACCGACGTCGAAGATCCCCACTCCGAACATCGATCGGCTGGCCAGCTCGGGAATGCGGTTTACTGATGCTCATTCGCCGTCCGCGGTCTGTTCTCCGACACGTTATGCTTTGCTCACGGGTCGATATGCCTGGCGGACGCGGTTGCAGCGGAATGTGCTTGGTCTGTTCGCTCAGCCGCTTATTGCCGAGAAGCAACTCACGGTCGCCGGGCTGCTTCGCGATCAGGGGTACGCCACCGCCTGTATCGGCAAGTGGCACCTCGGCTGGGGCTGGCCCGCTCCCGGCGAGGGGGGCAAGCGGGATTTTACCAGGCCGATCCCCGATGGGCCGACGGCTCGCGGCTTCGATCTCTACTTCGGGACCGACGTTCCGAACTTCCCGCCGTTTTGCTTCATCGAAAACGACCGGACCGTCGGCATCCCATCGGCCGCCGCACCCGTCGGCCGCGAGTCGTTTAACATCGCCGGGCCGATGATTCCCGACTGGAAACTCGTCGAGGTCCTGCCGGAACTGGAGCGGCGATCGGTCGCGTTCATCGAAAAGGCCGCCACGCGGGATAAGCCGTTCTTTCTCTATCTGCCGCTCACCTCGCCCCACTTTCCGGTCGTGCCCGCGGCGCCATTTCACGGCAAGAGCCAGGCGGGGGACTACGGCGACTTCGTGGTTCAGAACGACCATGTGGTGGGCCAGGTGCTCGACGCCTTGAAACGAAGCGGCGTGGCGGAAAAGACTCTGGTGATCTTCACGAGCGACAACGGCCCCGAGGTTTCCGGCGAGGTCAACCCCGGTGTCTACGACCGACTGAAAAAGTTCGATCACGCGAGCATGGGAACCCTCCGAGGTGCGAAACGCGACGCCTGGGAAGGCGGACATCGGGTCCCGTTCATCGCGAGCTGGCCCGGGAAAATCGCGCCCGGCAGCACGTCCGACGAGACCATCTGCCACGTCGACCTGATGGCGACCCTGGCCGCGATTCTCGACGTGAAGTTACCCGCCGACGCGGGCGTCGACAGCGTCAACATCCTGCCCGCGCTTCTCGGCGAGAGACGAAATGAGCCGCTCCGCGAAGCGACGGTCCATCACAGCGGACAGGGGAAGTTCGCAATCCGTCGAGGCGACTGGGTCCTGATCCTCGCCCCCACCGGCGACGACAACAACAAGCAAGGGGAACCCCCCTGGTTCCGGAACAATCGCGGCTACACCCCTCACACCGATGCCGGCGAGCTGTTCAACCTGAAAACCGACCCGACACAGAAGAACAACCGCTACCCGACCGAGCCCGCAAAGGTAAACGAATTGAGAAGTCTGATGGAACATTACGTGAAGGAAGGCCGAAGCACCCCCGGGCCGAAGCAGTCGAACGACGTGAACATTAATTGGGATAAACGAACCGTCAAGTAGGCTCTCCGGACAATTTGATTCACAGTTGCATGGTTGTTAGTATGTTAAATCGATGTTAGTCTATGCATGATCATGAAAAGAGACGATCCGCGCGACCGACCCTCCAGGTTCACTTCACCTCGGCGTTGATCTTGACCTCCCAGCGGGTCTCGGTTGGGGGATCGCTGATGCTGATCGCGTGGGCCAGGTTGATCCAGGTTTGTGTCGTCTTTAACTCGCGCCGGGCGACCTCGCGACGACCGGCGAGGAACTCTTTCTTGGTCGGGTCCTCTTCGAGTTTGGCAAGCTTCGCCTTGTCGCCGAGCAGGTTGCGGGCGCTGATGACATCGACCGCTTCCTTGGGATCGACCGGATGCTCCAGCAGCACCCACGAGCCGCCACCGAGCTTGCGGACGACGAACTGATCGACCTGATAGCGAGCACGCCAGGTGCTCGGCGGGCCGGAGGGCTGCGCGGTGATTCCTGACTCGCGGAGCTGGACCGGGTGTCGGTCCTCGGGAAATATGATCACGTAGGTTTTTCCGATGGTGAGAAAGGCCAGGTCACTCTCACTTGTCGAGACGGGAGCCGCGACCTGCGCCTGAGCGAAGGTCGAGCAACCGAACAGAAGCAGAGAGACGATCACCAGATTTATAGAAAGTGTGAACCTGTTCATCCGAGGCTCCTTGTGATCGATCGTTAGCCAAAAAATCTGGAGACGATTCTGCCCGTCGCCGACCTGCTGTTCCGCCAAACCCACCAACCTATCGCCCTTTGTCGATGACCCATGCTTCGGCCAGCGTGTGAGCACCGGGGGCGACCCGCTCGATTCCCCAGCCGACCAGGCCGAACACGATGGCGGTCACCAGCGCCGCGATCCATGTTCGCCGAATGACCGCCCGCGACCAGTGCGGCGGCGAATTCGGGCTGACCGCTCGCGACATGGCTCCCAGAAGTGCGCCGTCGACCAGAAGTTCCGCCAGGAGCATTGGTGACGTCACGACCAGGTAGATCCCGACGACCAGTGTACACAACCCCGC